>NZ_JMCB01000029.1 GCF_000737315.1 Hyalangium minutum | reverse complement strand
ACCTGGCGGACCTGTCCCTGCCGACGCTGAAGGTGTACGGGACGGTGGCGGAGAACTTCAGCGAGCCAGTGGCGCGGCGCTTCGGCGTCACATGCCTGTCGGTGCTGCTGACGTACGCGGAGGCGGCCGGGCTGGAGCTGAACCACGAGGACCCGGGCCCCACGCCCATCGAGGTGCCGGACGAGAACGGGAATGTCACCGAGCAGCCGTTCGGCGCATGCAGCGTGGACCAAATGCGCCGGGCGCTGCAGCGCAAGCGCCGGCCCACCTCCAGCAAGCCGCTGCCCCCGGAGAAGGTGGCGCTGGCCGAGCAGTACTCCGAAGCGGTGGCGCAGCGCTTCCCCAAGGGCAAGGGCACGCTGGTGAAGCTCGCGCTTCGCAACCAGAAGGGCAGGGCGGTGGTGGACATCAAGGGCATCCCCCTGGAGCAACTGCTGCTGCTGGCCGAGGCGCTCACCGCCCAGCTGCCCGGCGTGAGCGACGAAGCGAAGTCGCCGTCACCGTCCTGACGTCCCCTTCGTGAGTCACGGCCCTGCGTTCCTGAAGCCTGGACGCGGGGCTTTGATTCCACCTCGGCATATCGCAACGCGCCCCGCCGTTGTCCTGACACTCCACTCAGTGGGCAGGTTCACGGTCATCGGGGCGGCTCCTGCCTCGCCGCTGCCTCAGGCGGCTCACTTGCCTCTTCCGGCTGACGTTCTCGGTGAAGGAGACTCGCCGTCCATCGACCGCCAGGCCAAGAAGCTTGCTCGCGGCGTGCAATCGAAGAGGAGACGTGCGACGTCACGTCGCCGAAAGATCAAGGAAGCGGGCATTCTCGACCTTCGGGATTCCAGCGGCCTCACTCGGCCGCAGGAATGCGGGCGATGACCTTGATCTCGAAGTCAAAGCCGGCAAGCCAGTTCACGCCAACCGCAGTCCAGTTTGGGTAGGGCGGCTCGCCGATTTCCTCGCCGCGTACGGCCATGATCGTTTCGAACTGAGCCTCCGGGTCGGTGTGGAAGGTGGTGACGTCGATCACGTCGTCGAAGGTGCATCCCGCTGCCGACAGGACCGCGCGCAGGTTGGCGAAGGCTCGCCGGACCTGATCCGCGAAAACCGGCTCAGGCGAGCCGTCCTCACGGCTGCCGACCTGCCCGGATACGAAGAGAAGATCGCCGGAGCGGATGGCGGCAGAGTAGCGATGCGCTTCGTACAGCCCATGGCGGTTTGCCGGGAAGATCGCGTCACGCTTGGACATGTCGGGTACCTTTGGGATGGAGTAGACAGATCGCGGGGATGGGCGAAAGGAGTGGAGCGCCGGTCGATATCATGAATGGCCGTATTCCCACGCACCCTCTGTGCTGAGGTCCGCGTGCCCCGCGAGTATCCCTTCATCTATCAGGTGAGCCAAATATGGGGCCGGCGAGCCCCATCCCCCCCAATGCCCCGCTCCGCCACGAGCGAGGAAGAGGGGCGAGGGGAGTCGAGCATGCGAGGACTGGGAGCACCGTACAGCCCCTGTCGCTGTGCCCTTCGACGCTGCAGGGCAAACTTTCAACCCGCCTCCCGCCAGGCTTCGGCATCTGGGAGGACTACAGGGGCTTGAGCTTGAGGTTCTTCAGCACGGTCTCCAGCGGGTTGGCATACGTCAGGCCTTTGCCGTTACTTCCGCCGCGCTCGGAGCCCGTAAGCAGCAGCCCGATCCCCTCATCTTTGTCATTAAGCACGACGGCGCCGGAGTCACCCTCTTGGGAGAAGGGCGAATCGCTCTCCACCTCGAGCTGATCATCGAACGAGTAGATGACGCCCCCGAGCCGCACTTGGAGATTGTCACAGTTCACGACGGACACCTTGCCCCTGGTCTTCCCCGTGCTCCGGCCGAGCTTCCAGACATTCATGTTCTCCGCGAGCTCCCTCGCGGGGACTACGCGCTGCATGGGCTTTCCGTCATAGGTGGGGTCCAGGCGGACGCCGTTCTTGAGGAGTGCATAGGCCGCGTCCACCACGTTGCTACCTCCTCGCCCGCGCTCGAGGCTGACGAAACGTTCGAGCGATGCGACGACGTTCGCGGGCTCCCGGCCCCCGTCCAGCGCTCCAGGCTGCAGGATGTTGTCTCGCTTTGTCGCGAGCCCCGCCACGGCCAGGATGTGGCTGTTGGACAGGATTCCGTGCCTCCCGTTTTGGTCCTCGACCAGGGCGCCGATCGTGCCCGCTCCCACGATGGGATGGCCGATGGAATAGCCTGGCTTGATGGGACGGACTTCCTCGCAGTATGGGGGCATCCCCGCCGATGCATCCCTGCCCAAGGTGAGCAGTCCGATGGACCGGACGTCTGCTTCGTTCCGAGCAAGTCCCACGGCATAGCTGGTGAAGGAAGTGGAGGCCGGGCTCTGCACCTGGATCCGGAGCGCGAGGCGGTAGTCGTCGATTTCGGAACCCACCGCCACTCCAAGGGCCACGCCGTGGGGCACGAGGTGATAAGGGGCCAGGGCCTTGGTGCGTGAGTCCATCGTCGCGGACATCATCTCCATGAGCGGGGTGACTTCCCCCGCCGCAATCCTGTCCAACTCCGCGGACAGCTCCTCCTTCAAGGCACGTGCGCTAGCGAGTTCCATGGCCGAGGTACCTCACGGGGAATCAGCAAGGGTCTTGCCTCTGCGGAGCGCTCCGCTGGTGGCATCGATCCGCATCGACACGATGCCCTCGGGCACGGTGATGTACGCGGTGAAGGTGCCTTGCTCATCCGTGACGCCGTTCACGGGGAGGATCTCGGCCTCCGGCGTCGTCTCGATGCGCACGGGCACGCCGTCGGCGATACCTCCGGCGACGGTGGCGGTGACGGTGACCGCGAAGACAGAGCCCGGAGGCGGCAGCGTGCTTGGTTGGAATGTCAGGTCCAGCTCGAGCGACTCGAGATCGGGAAGCAGTTCGACGGGGAGCACATCGTTCGCGCGTCCCTCGAGGTCGGCTCGCATGATGGCGCGCTCGGCCATGGTGAAAAGCACGGCGCTGGCCCAGCTCTTCCTCGGGCCCTCCAGGACACCCTGATCATCGCAGGGGATCGTCCCGAGGTTGATCCGGCGGGCAGTCTGCCCATCATCCAGGGTGCCCCCCTCCACCGTGAGGTTCACCGCTCCGCGGGCTGCTGAGCTGACGATGCACAGAGGAACGGTCAGCTGCCCGCCTTTACGTGTCGGGTTCCCACGCACGAGCTCGACCTTCGGCTCGTCCATGTGGAGGTCGAACACCTGCTCCTCGCCCACGACGCTCACGCGGGCTTGGAAGTGACCGCCCGTCGGCCAAGCGAGCTCGGTGAGCCCTGCGTAGGCGCCGCAATTGCCCTCCTGCTTCAACGCGAAGGTCGAGGTGACCACCGCACCGGTATCCAGCGTTGGCGTGGTGATGTCCGCCCGCGCGTTGAGCGGCCCGCAGAGCTGGCCGTTCTCCGGCTTGGGGACGCTGACCTTGACCGTGAACTTCCCTCCCGGAACCCACGGTAGGGTCTGGAGCCCGTCGGAGGCACGGATGTTGACCTCCGGGGAGAGCGTTCGCCGCTCCTCGGGAACACAGCTCAAGGCCAAGAGGCCTGCGAGACACACCTTCATGAGTGCGCGCATTAGTTTTTCGCTCCCGCTCCAATGACAGACACCAGTGAATCGGCGGCCGTCCCAAGCACCGCGAGATCGAAGCTCAGTCCCGCGGACACGACGGGCACGACGGTCTGTGCTGTCCTGAAGCCCTCCGGAGCCTTTGCCGTGCCTGCCGCCCCTGGCATCGCGATGAGGTCGCCTGGAGAATAGTCCGTGGCAACGGTGACGAACCGCATGCCCCCGCCGAACGTGAAATAGAGCCCCCTGCGGAGACGAACGCCCGCGCGCACATTCAGCTGGGTCAATGCGCCGCCGCCAGAGCCAACGAGCAGCGTCGGGCCAGCCCCCACGAACCACGTGTCATCGCAGAACCGGGAGCCAAGGAGCAGAGAGCCCGTCACCAGGCGCCGGGCATCGAACGGGTAGCGCAGCTCGAAGAGGGTCTCGGGACCGGAGGCACCGCCAGTGGACTCGAACCGAGGGGCTCCCATGGCCCAGCCAGCGTCCGACTTCGCCAATGCACTGTTGAGCCCGAATTCGGCCAGGAGCGCCCAGGAGGCGCTCGGCCTGGGCTTCACCTCGGCGCGGGTGATGGTGCTGACGTCCTTGGGACACGTCTTTCCTTCGCAGAACAAGATGTCCACGGTGGCGTCAGGCATCTCAGCCAGGACGTACGCGTGGCTCGTCAAGGGTTCGAGCGGAGCGATGTTGGAGGGTGGCTTGGGCTTGAGATCCTTGCATGCTTCCGAGAATCCTTCGGCCTCGGTCCACTCCTTATCAGCCGCATAACCCTTCAGAGGAGGCCCGGCCGGAAGCGTCCGTAGAATGATCGCCGCAAAACCAGAAAGGATCTGGGCGATATCCCTCTTCTCGCCTGTGCGCTCCTTGGCCTCGACCGTGATGTCGGTGCCATGCGGCGCGCTCGAGATGACAAAAGAGACCGCACGCTCCGGCTTCTGATTCTTGACGGTGTGCTTTCCTCGCTTCCAGACAATGTGGTGCACCGTCGTGTCGGGCCCTCCAAAAGGAACCTGGATGACATTGAGCAAGACCTGCTCGGGAGCGTCAAACCACAGGAGCTTCGGAGCAATCTCCGCGCAGTAGGACTGGATCTCCTTGGGCGTAAACGTGCCCTCCGTCAGCGGTTTGAGCCTCAACCACGCGACTTGGAGTTCGAACTCTCTGCGCGCTGTTTCCGAGTCATCCGCTGGCGCCGTGCCATAGCGGCTCATCTGCTGCGTCAAGCTGTACAAGGCTGAGGCGACTTCTTGGGCACGCGCGCACCGAGCAAGAACTGGAGAGCCGAGGTAGCCGGGGCCACAGGACGCGCGCGCTTGTGCTTCCTTGAGCACGGCCGCGACATCGGTCGAGAGTTTCCTGGGAGGAGGCTGACTCACGTCCTGGCCGTAGTCCCGCATCTGTTCACGGAGCGGCTTCAGGTCGAGCGCGTCGTCCACTGCCTGTGCTTCGATCAAGGTGGTTCGCAGCAGGTTTTCCGACCGTACGGCCTCTGCCTGTTCGTCCCACCGCTGCTGTTCCAGCGGATTGCGCGCGTTCCCGCTCAGCTTGATGGTTAGCACGGTCTGCGGTGATTTATCGTCCGGCTTGAGCGGGAGCTGGTAGAGCGTTCCGGGTGTCACTTGGCCGCACAGCAATTGGCGCTCCCCCGTGGCCTCGACGCTCACGGTGAGGGGGGCCGGTCCATCAGCCTCGAATCGGATCAGCGGCTCTGGAGACGGTCCTACGTCGACGGTCCCATCCACGTTGACCGTCCATCGTGCCGCGCTGCCCGGCGGCTTTGCGAAGCGGCTCGCGTCACATTTCGGATCCACCGTGGCTCCCGCCAAGGTGGTCCAGGCCAGAACAACGATCGCCACGCCCATGGAGCCCTCTCAGTTATCTCTGGAGTAGTTACCTCTGGAGTATTGAGTTCACGACACTACCATCGGCGAAGAAATGCCAGCATTTTCTCCAGAACAAGCCAACGACCCGCTCCAGCGCCAGCGCACCGCGTGCCCCTGTAGTGGCATGGCCGCTCCAGACCCTGCCTGTCGTTGGCGTGAAGGTGCGTGTTGGCGTGCAGGGAGAAGCCGCGCAGTCGCTGCTGGCAACAACCTGCCCACCACGTAGGCCCTGCCGCCGTGCCCTCCGGCGCTGCAAGGCGAACACCGCGCGCAGGAAGAGGGTGAGGACGTCCAAGACGAGCCCCACGTCCTTGAGCAGCACCCACCGCACCCGCTGCGGAAAGGACAGCGTCCACTGCCGGTAGCGTGCGTCTCGCTCCACGTACCAGGGCAGGCCGCTGAGGGCAGTAACGAAGAAAGGCGGCTGGGGTTTCCCTCTCGGGCCCGAGCCGCCTTCCTCATGGGTGAAGCGCGAAGACTAGTAGGCGTTGTTCTGGCCGAAGTTCTTCATCGTCTTCTTGTTCAGTTGCTCGTTGGACTCAGCGCCGTCGTTGGCCACCTGCGCGTTACCAGCGAGAGCTGCGGCCGAGGCGCCGAACAGCTTGCGGATGTTGTCACCGAACAGCGTGATCACGCCGATGGAGGCGATCGCGATCAGGGCGACGATGATGATGTACTCGGTCATGCCTTGACCACGAGCCTTGCGCAGCGGCTTCTCCGAGACGGCCTTCATTGAAACTCCTGAGGGTTGAGAGGCGGAGGGGTAAAAGGTGAAGACTGGTAGGCGTTGTTCTCGCCGAAGGTCTTCATCGTCTTCTGGTTCAGGTTCTGGTTGGACTCAGCGCCGTCGTTGGTCACCTGCGAGTTACCAGCGAGCGCGGCCGCCGAGGCACCGAACAGCTTGCGGCACATAGGAAGGACAGGAGCCCTCTTGTGCGTAGCGGGCGGGAGCAGAGCGGGAGGTGAGGGATCAGGCCTTGTCCCTTCCACCGGGCGATGGAGGGAATCTCCTGGAGTGGGAACGGCGCAGGGGCATGAGCTGTCTCTCTGGGGATACGAGTTGAGTCAACAGAGAGATAGATCAGTGCTTGACGCTTGCCTGTACCACTTTAGTCGCAGGACGACGGAAACGATCTTCCTGACGGGGAGCCCATGAGCCGCACTCTGGGCTGGCGCAGAAGCCATTCATCTCCAGCAGACACACGCCAGCCCAGCCCAGTCGCGATGTAAGGGCGCCTAACAAAAGCCCCTCCCAAGGGGGATCACCCCTTTGGGTGAGTGCTCCAGTCCTGACTTTTGTAGTTGTAATAGCTGGGGAGTTGCGAATCCCCTTGAAGCCAGGAAAGGCTGGTAAACAACGTCATGCGTTTTTCCAAGATGGTGCTGGGATTGGGTCTGCTGTGCCTGGGCGCCTGTGGTCCCACTGAGCAGTTGGAGGGGGCGGTCAGTCAGGAGGAGCTCGGCACTTCGGAGGGCCTGCTGCGCGCGAGCGAGCCCGTGCGGGGGCAGTACATCATCACCTTCAATGAGAGCATGAAGAAGAACGTGGGCGCCCAGGCCCAGGCGCTGGCGGCCGCGCACGGCGGCGAGGTGCTGCACGTCTACGAGCATGCACTGCGTGGCTTCGCGGCGAGGCTGCCGGAGTCGGTCGCGCTGGCTCTGACCCGCAACCCGAATGTGGCGCGGGTGGAGGAGGATGCTGTCATGCGCGCCGACGCGTGGACGCAGAACACCGTGGCCTACGCCCCCATCGACTTCTGGGGGTTGGACCGCGTCGACCAGCCCTCGCTGCCGCTGAGCAACACGTTCACCTACACCCGCACAGGCCGTGGGGTGAATGTCTACGTCCTCGACACCGGCATCTACACTGCCCACCAGGATTTCAACTACGGCACCACTGTCGCGGGGGCGCGCGCCTTCGGGGCATACTCCGCGGTGGCTGACGGCAACGGCACGAATGACTGCCATGGCCATGGCACCCACGTGGCCGGCACCATCGGTGGCTACCTCGCTGGCGTGGCGAAGGATACGCGCCTGTACGCGGTGCGCGTGCTGGGCTGCAACGGCACGGGCATGGCCTCGGACTTCATCGCTGGGCTTGACTGGGTCCGGCTCAACGCCACCAAGCCGGCGGTCGCCAACATGAGCCTGGGCTTCTCCGGCCGGGTCGCCACGGTGGAGACCGCGTTGACCAACCTCATCAACTCGGGCGTCACCGCGGTGGTTGCAGCCGGCAACAGCAACGTGCTGGCCTGCAACGTCACTCCGGCGGCCGTACCCGCGGCCATCACCGTCGGGGCCACCGACAACACGGACACCCGGGCGGGCTTTTCCAACTACGGCTCCTGCGTGGACCTGTTCGCCCCGGGCGTGGGCATCTGGTCTGCGGCCAACACTGGGGCCGCGTCCTACCGCTTGGATCATGGCACCTCCATGGCCGCGCCGAACGTCGCGGGCCTTGCGGCCCAGTACCTGGAGGGCGCCCCCGCGGCCACTCCGGCCACGGTGGCGAGCTGGGTTGTGATGACCAACGCCACCCGCAACAAGGTCATCAACCCGGGCGTTGGCTCGCCCAACCGTCTGGCCTCCGTCTCCCCGGATGACCCCTGCGCCGCGACGGTCGGAACCGGCACGTACAAGGGGTACATCTGCGACTCCAACCTGAACTTCATTTCGACGCAGAACATCTCGTGCCAGTACGCCCGAGACAATTGCTTGCTCAACGCCAGCAACAACCCCAGCCGTAGCTTCTACTGCACGTGGAATGGCATCCCCGTCTACCGCAGGGAGGTGTCGGCTGGCGTCTGCAACGCCATTGCGCAGTAGCCTGACGGCGCGTCCCCCCCGGCAAGCAGAACCTGGACGCGCCCCCGCTCCCGGCACCGGCCCAGGAGGGGAGGAAGGCGAACACACGCGCCGGGGCGCCGCCCGTGGTTGACGCGGCCGTCCTCGCCGTGGGGCTTCGTGAAGACGTGCGAGCCCCACGGCGAACACGGAGGGAGCTACTTCGTGAGCGTCGAGGAGCGGTCGGCTCGTGGCAGGGGCTTGCCGGGGGCTTTCTGCCTCAGCGCATCCCCTGGAGGGCACGCTTCGGGGCTGCCGTGGCCGTCGGCCGGAGCACCTTGTACCGGTCGAAGGGGGCGGGGTTGGACTCGCACGCAATGCCGTCGTTGTCTCCGTCGAGGTTGTTGGGGGCTGTGGTACACACCCTCATCCACGAGAGCTGCCAGGAAAGAGGATGCTGGCCTACTCCCGAACGGCTCCGCCTTGACCCGCGCGGCCCCCACGCTGGATTGAGAAGGACGTGGCCATGCTCTCTCGCACCTGTATTGCCTCCCTGCTCCTGTTCCTGCTCTCGGCCTGCGCCACGACGGAGCCGAGTCCGGGAGAGCGAGTGGCCCCAAACCTCAGAGTCGCCAACCTTCAGCGGGCGGCGCAGTACCCCTGGATGGATGACGGACACTGCGTGGTGAGAGAAGCCTCCAACGAATGGCCTGTCCTGGCGGAGCGGTGTTATCCCGCCCTCGACCGCAACCGGGTCGAGTTTCGCGATCTTACCAGAAGATGCTCTGTCGCCTCCGCGGGTGCGGCTGCCGTGGGCGTGGGTCTCTGCGTCTTCGCGGCACCGGAGATCCTCATTGGAGCCGTGGTGGTGATGGGCGTCGTGGTGGTGGCGGTTGCCATTCAAGAAGAGTTGGAGGCGTACGAGAGAAGTGCGTCCCGTGAGCGTGGCAGGCCGACGACTCAGACACGGCCATCCCATGAGGAGGAACCCGAGGCGAACCGCGAGCCCACACCCAGTGGATTGGGGCGGGACTGGTTCCCGCCGGATCCGCCCATCTCCTCAGACCCGAGTCATCGCCGCCCCGAGTGCACGCCCAGGCGGGCTTTCCATCGTGGCGGCAATGACCCGCACAATGCATGCGCCGACAAAGTTCCGAATAACGGCTTCCCCGGCTGGGATGTGCTCGTCAACGGAAAGCACTTCGACGCGCTGCAACTGGCCACCCGCACGTTGTGGGAGGTCAAGACCGACAACTTCGATACGTACTCGCCCGACCTTCGAGAAATTGTGGTCGACAGCCAGGTAGAGAAGTTGCGGATTGAGCGTGGCCTCGCTCTGGCTTGCGGATTTCACTTCCGGGTCGGTGTGCGGAGCCTTGCGCACAAAGCCGCGCTGGAACTCGCGGATCCAGATCTCCGGGGCCTCATCGAAGTCATGGACTGGTGTTGAAATGCCTGCCACGCGTCCCAATGAAATCGCCCTGGCCGTCTACGCGCCTGGACTCGAGGGCAACGATGGCCGCCCTTCGGCTGTGGTTCATGGAATGGAGCGCGCGCTCCCTGGCTTGCGCCTGGAGTGGACGATTTCGAGCGAGGGGAAGCGCATCCCTGTGCCGCAGCGCGAGGCATTTCTCGCCCGAGGGAGGCCCAACGGGCGTGGCTTTCCGCTCCTTCGCAACGAGGATGATGGTTTTCGAGTCACGGTGACAGGCTGGGAGAAGCCGACGCAGCTCGCCCCGGGCGGTCAGGCCCAGTTTGAAGTCCATGCCGTGCTGCCACTTGCGGCCAAGGGCATCGCGGCGGCAGCGGAGGTGCTGGAGGCCGTCGCGGAGGGGGCTCGCGCGTGCTGGGGGCTCGCGACGCCCTTCAGCGCAGGGGTGGACATCGCACGCCAGACGAAGAGCCGGCCAGACGACCTGGAGCCCCCTCCTCGCGGATTGCCGGTGCTCAAGTCCCCGAGTGCCATGCGCTCGCCAGAGATTCCGCATCGGCTTGGGTGGCTGAACTATTGGTCTGCCGCTGCCGCACGAGCCATCGGGTTTCCAGACCCGGCGCGCGATGCCGAACTGCTCTCACGCTCGCGGCGCACGGCGTCGGGCGGGTGGGTGGTTCATCTCACTGAGGCACCGCTCGAACTCGACATCCCCGCACACCTCGACGCGTTGAAGCGAGCCTATGAGCGATTCCCGGAGATTGGTGGGCGCTCTGCCTCTTGAGCGAGGCCGGGGCGCTCCCAGCCGCGAGCAGCTTGCGCTCGCCCCCGAGTGTGTAGAGGGTCACTCCTCTGCCGCAGCCGGCATCGGCTCAAAGCCGAACTCGTATGTATGCAGTGTTCCATTCGTCGCGAGCGAGGAACCTAGCCCCCACGAATGCCTGGAGTCTGTGACGCTCGCCATGAAAGGCGAAGCGCGCGAGCCAAGATTTTGACAGACAGGGATGGTGCTGCTGTTCTCGCCAGGCATCATCCCCATTGTCCCAGAGAGCCCTCGCCGAGTGAGGCGCAGTCGATGCCCAGCTCGTGAGGCGATACGTCATGCCGCTCTATCGATACAAGTGTTTCCGTTGCGGGAAAGAGTTCGTGACAAACGAGCGATACGGGGACGTCGCCAGCGGTGTCTACGGCGGATGCCCGAAGTGCGGAACGCTCATTACCAAGCTCAACCTGGTTGGCAGAGAGGAGGATCGCCAGCAGGCCTTCCAGGAGGACCTTGGCGCGGTCTCCCAATGGTTGAGGCGGATGCGCAGAGCCGATGAGCTCATGAGCAGCCGTGGGTCTTCTGGGTTCGGCATGAGGCCCTATGTCGGGACAAACGCCCTCGAGCCTGCCATCACACAGCTCGAGAACCAGATGGCGTCGGCCCTCCTCCTCCTGCTCGGGAGGGTGGGACCCTGGCAAAGGCGGATGCTCTTCCAAGCGCTCAACAACTCCGTCATCGATTCAACCACGAAGGGAGTCCTGAGCAATGCGAGTCCCCTGCTCGTCTTCCGCTTCTGCAACGGGAGGCGGGGGGGGCTCGCCGCCGCGTGCCAGGGCTCCATCGGTCACGAGGATTGCCTGGAGGAGTGCTGGACACCGGACCGCGGGCGGGGCACCACGACCAAAGCGTCGCGGGAACACCAGCGAGGGAAGAAGAAGCAGGAGGAGGGCTCCCACAACTCCGACGTCGTCTCGACGACCTGCTCGCTTCGAAACCTGGTTCGCTCCTCGGCGGGGCGCTACGCGTGCACGCCGGGCGGCCAGGTCGTGCCCATCTTCTTCGGCGCCAGCCACATGCCGCAGGTCTTGCAGCAGCAGTACGCGCACATGTGGGCTCCCACCATCGTGCTCATCCTGATCCCTCCGGGCTCGTACGTGGTCGACTGGGAAGATTTCCTGGTCAACTCAACCTCGGAGAACACCTCGGCGGACGTGTCGTTTTTCGAGCGCGAAGTCTCGTATGATACCTTTGGTGGAAATTATCACCTGGCCGACGAACTCATCCTTTTCATCGGCGGAAATCCGTTCCATGGCATGGTCCAATCGAGCAGCAGCTTGGGCCTCCACCTCAACAGCTCCTCGAGGAAGACTGGGAGTAAGAAGCCGCTCTTCGGTGGGCCGTCCTTCGGCAAGCCGCCCTTCGGCAAGCCGCCCTTTGATCCGAAGGGCGGAGGAGGAGGATCCGGCTCGTTCTTTACCTGAAATGTTCATGTTCGACCGGAAACCGCGCTCCCTCGCCGCACGTTCTCCGGACACGGCACCCGCCTCGCGCGACGCATAGAGAGGGATGGGGGCCCAGTTGGGTGAACGTCACCGCACCGGAGCCCCTACCAAACGCGACATGTGCCTGGCCTCCCTCCCGAGAGGCATGGCCCTTACTGCTGACGCCGGCGCCGGACCAGGACGAGCCCCGCCAACCAGAACAACAGCGCGCTCGGCACCGAACCCGTGGAGCAACCGCACCCGCTGTCGGGCTCGCCGGGAGGTGTATGCCCCGGGAAGTCGCTGTCGCAGGCGTTGCCCACGCCGTCACCATCCTTGTCAGCCTGATCCGTGTTGGCCACCCGCGGGCAGTTGTCGCTGGCGTCCGCCACGCCGTCGTTGTCGTCGTCGAGATCGCAGGCATCGCCCTCGCTGTCACTGTCGGCGTTGGCCTGATCCGCGTTGGCCACCCGCGGGCAGTTGTCCGTCCCGTCGAGCACGCTGTCGTTGTCGTCGTCCGCGTCACACGCGTCGCCGCTGGTGTCCTGGTCGCTGTTGGCCTGATCCGCGTTGGCCACCCGCGGGCAGTTGTCGCTGGCGTCCAACACGCTGTCGTTGTCGTCGTCCGTGTCACAGACATCGCCGCTCGCGTCCTGGTCATTGTTGGCCTGATCCGCGTTGGCCACCAGCGGGCAGTTGTCGCTGGCATCCAGCACGCTGTCGTTGTCGTCGTCTGGGTCGCACGCGTCGCCGAGTTGGTCATTGTCCGTGTCCGCCTGATCGGCGTTCGCCACGGATGGACAGTTGTCGATGGTCTGCCCGATGCCGTCATGGTCGTTGTCGCCCATGATGGCAATGCCCCAAGGCCGAGACGAGGCCGAGATCGTCGTCACCGTGCGTGTCGCCGTGTCGATCACCGAGATGTTGTTGCTGTTGTAGTTCGTCACATACGCGCGAGCCCCGTCCGACGAGAACGCCACGACTCGCGGCTGCGTGCCCACCGGCACCGTGGCCACCACGCTCAGCGTTGCCGAGTTGATCACTGACACGGTGTTGGCCAACAGGTTGGGCACGTAGAGCTCGTCCCCGCCCGGTTTGACGGCGACGTAGACAGGGGCCGAACCTACCGTCACGGCGGCTATCTCCGTTTTAGTCGCCGTGTCCATCACCGTCACGACGTTGTCGCTAAAGAACGCCGCGTACGCGAAGTCCCCATCAGGTGAGAACGCGAGCCAGGTGGGAGAATTGGCCCCATGCCCGGGCAGGTTGAAGGTCGCCACCACCGTGTTCGTGGCTGTGTCAAAGACAGCGATCGAAGGACCGGCGGTCGCGACCCAGACGGATTCCCCGTCCGGGGTGCTCTCCAAGGCTGAGCAAGACATCGAGATCGTCGAGACGACCGTGTTGGTGGCCAGATCGATGACAGAGACGGTGCCGCTACCGTTGTTGCACGCATAGAGGGTCCCCCTGTTGGTGGCAGCCACCGCCGTCACGATGTTGCCCGTGGGAACGCTGGCGAGCACCGTGTTCGTTGTCGTGTCGATGATCTGCACCGCGTTGGAGGACACCGAGAACAGGCGCCTGCTGTCGGCGCTCAGCCGGAGATTCCGGGAGCCCGTCCCTGAGATGCTACCTGTCTCGGTATGGGTGACCGTGTCGATAATCCGCACCGAGCTGTTGCCTGAATTGGCGACATAGGCATTGACTTGTGCGTGTGCGACGCCCGTGCTGAGCACTGTCGCAAGCAATCCGACCACTGCTTGTGAAAACGGCTTCCCCAAATCACTCATACTTACTCCCTGTATTGCGTTGTGTTGGAACCGCACGATTTGGGCCATGGCCGCACGGGAACGTGCGGCAGTGGATATGGGACCGAGTGCGCCGCGGATCAGGGCTTCGCCCAGGACAGCTTCCAGAGATCGTCGAGGAACGCGCTCTGGCCGCCGTCGGACGTGGCCCCCCCGTTCAAGTAGAGCTCGTAGGCGGCGGACGTCTCTCGCAGGAACGCGATGCCTCCGACGCGCGCCGGAGGAACGGAAGCGGGGTCCAGGGCCACTTCGGTCCATTGATTGTCCCGCACCGAGTAGAACCACAGGTCGCTGGAGAGGCCGTCGAAGCGCTGGCCCCCGAAGACGACCAAGCCACCCCGGAGGGTGTCGAAGAAAGCCACGGCGTTGTCGCGCGGTGCGGGCAGGGGACCCGTGGGGTGGAGCTGGGTCCACGTGAGCGTCTCCAGGCTCAAGGACCACAGGTCGTTCTCATAATTCGTCGGACCGAACAGCTCCCCGGCCGGTGTCGAGGGCCCCTGATCAGCCCCAAGCCGGTAGCCGCCGAACACCAGCAGCGCGTGGCTGTCGGGATCGTATCCACCGACGACCCAGGCCCGAGGGGCTGGCTTTTCTCCGGAAGTGGGGACGAGCCTCCAGCCCGTGTCCTGGCCATAGACGGCGACATCATTGCGAAGGCCGGTGGACGTCGTGGCGAAGCGTGAGAGCGTGTTGCCCACCCCCCCCACCGCGTAGATGGCCGTCTTCTTGGAAGAGCCTGCCTCCGGCACTTCCACCACCAGGGCGGAGGAGCGCCGGACGGCGAACGTGTCTCCCAGCGCTTCCGCCGGCACGCTGTGCCAGCGCTGTCCCTGCGTGTCGTAGGTCCACATCTCGGGGAACATCAGGTCCGAGCCCGTCCGGAACCGGCCCCGCCCGCCCACGATGCTTACGCATTCACTGCACGGGCCGGGCATCAGCAGGGTGTCGGCACGCGCGGCGGGCGTCTCCGGTGTGGTCAGCTTCGTCCACGTGGCCGTGGAGACGTCCAAGGCATAGAAGTCGTTGACGGTGAAGTCGTTGGGGAAGTTCTCACGCTGGCCGCCGAAGCGATAGACGACCTCGCGGTCACCCTCTGTCCGGGCGAACGAGGCGCCCGCCTCCCAGAGGGAGGGAGGGAGGTCTCCGTGCTGAGGAACAGGCTCCCAGCGAGGGCTGGCGCAGCGCTGCAGCTCCGCTCCCCTGAAGGAAGCGGCTTCGCAGCCTGGGGATGCGGAGCCACACGCGCTCGCCACAAGCAGGAGCATGAGGTGGACTCCCACGCAGAGCAGGCTTTTCGGGAGGACGCTCCAGGCGGACGCGTGCGTCGGCGGGCGGCGGGGGCGGGGGGCTGGCGCGGAGGGCGTCATAGGACATGCGGACAAGCAGGCGGAACGTCGGGGTGCCCGGATGGCGCTGCAGGCCCGCCCCCGCGCCCACGCCGAGGTGAAACCGCTCCCCGACGCGGACATGACAACGGCTTTGGATAGGAATCGACGCATCAGGCGCTCTTTGAAAGCCCTCAGGATACGGCACTCTCTACCCAGAGCGTCAGTCAATGGATATTGGCCCAAGTGCTTACCACGACTCGAAACGAGGAGCGCGAGCGCGGAGGGCTCCCCCCGCTCGCCGAGAGCCCCCAGAGCATGTAGAGATCCAAGGAAGTGCTGGCTCACGGTACACCTGCAGCCACGCCAGGAGGCACCCATGGGACTTGAGATCGACGCGTGGTACGGCTCCGGGTGGGAGCCCTCCGAATCCGATCGCTTCATCGGCGCGTCACGTGACGACCTGGGCTCGCAGGAGTCGGTCGCGTTCTGGCACCACCGGACTCGCAGCCTCGTGACCCCGCAGCCCTCCAAGCGCGCGGGCGGCGCGCTGGTGCTGGGGCGCTTCAACCCTCCGCACCTGGGGCATTCCTTTCTGCTCCAGGCAGCGGAGCAGGCCGTGCAGGGGCCGCTCATCGTCTTCGTGGTCGGCAAGAGACAGGACCCGCTCCCCGTCCCGACTCGGAGGGACGTGATTCAAACCTTGCTGCACGGTCGTCCATTCAGCCACGCGACGACGGCGCTCGATGTGCCCATCACCGGATCGCCCGATCAGCCCGAGTTCTGGCAAGCATGGGCCAATTATCTCAGCAGCCGGAACCTGCACCCGGAGATCCGGACGCTCGTCGCGTCGGATCCCCAGGCGCAAGAGCTCGCCTCCCGGCTGAAGCTGGACTTCGTCCTGGTCGATCCCGAGCGCCGCAACGTCCCGATCAGCGCGACGATGATCCGCAAGGCGCCGTGGGAGCACTGGTCCTTCGTTCACCCCGACGCGCGGCGGCACTTCACCTGCTCGGTGGTGCTGCTAGGTCCGGAAGGCGCCGGCAAGACAACGCTGTCCCAGACGCTGGCCAAGCACTACAACGTCTCGCGAGCCCCCGAGTACGTGGCGTACTGGTCGTCCAAGAACATGGGCAAGACTCCGGCTCAGGGTGACTTCGATGAACTGGCGAGAGCACAGCGCGCGGTTCTCGCGACCGCACAGGGCAACACGAAGCGTTTTTTCGTGGCCGACACGGATCTGATCTCGCTGATGCTCTGGAAAGAGCGGCTCTACGGAGTCAGAGAGCGCTCCCTGCTGTCGCCCTCGGAGCTCGGAGATCTGTACCTTGTGCTCGATGACGCGCCGTGGGCTGGGCCCGCCCATCGGGACGAGCCCGCTGCGCGTCAAGCCTTCGTCCAGTCCTGCATGGAGGCTGTGCGCGCCGAGGGCAGGACGCCCGTGCTGATCTCGGGTCCCCGCGAGTCACGCGCCGCCGCAGCCATCAAGGCGATTGATACCTGGGTGAAGACGAACCCCGCCGCTTTGGAGAGATGAAGCCCGGAGTGCTCATCCCTTTCTACGGCTCGTCGGGCCACCATGTCACCCAGAGATACGGCATGCAGCATCTCCGCGAAAGCTGCACGATCGGTATGGGCTGTTTAGAAAAAAGCGGACGTTCGCTCGAACATGTGGCGCTGGCTCTGTGCGGAGCTCCCGTGTAGAGAACCTTCACGATGGCCTTCACGCTGCTCAACCCGCTTAACGCCTTCATCGTCGTCGCTCGGCGCCTCAGCTACGCGGCGGCGGCGCGAGACCTCGGCGTGTCGACGTCGGCGCTCAGCCAGTCGGTCCGACAGCTCGAGGAGCGGCTCGGCGTCGCGTTGCTGACGCGCACCTCGCGCAGTGTCGCCCTGACCGACGCCGGCCATCGCCTGCTCGACAACGCCGGACCTGCCGTCGATCAAGCGCTCGAGTCGCTGAAGACCGTGCGGGCCAAGCGAGGCGAGGTGACGGGCCGCGTGCGCCTCAGCGTACCCAGCGCATCGGTCTCGATGGTCCTCGCGGATCTCCTCCCGCGCTTCATCGCGCGCTACCCGAAGGTGGGCGTGGAGGTCCATGTCGACGACCGCTTCGTGAACACCGTGGCCGGCGAGTTCGACGCCGGCATGCGGCTCATCGAGTCGATCGATCGCGACATGGTCCACGTCCGCCTGTCGGGCCCGACGCGCTTGGTGGTGGTCGGCGCGCCGTCGTACTTCGAGCGAAAGGGCGTGCCACAGAAGCCCCAGGATCTCCTCCAGCACGACTGCATCTGCATCCGCCGGTCCCCCAGCGGAGAGCCGTGGGCGTGGGAGCTCGAGCGTGGCAAGAAGACCTACCGCGTACCGGTTCGCGGACCGGTGACGACGAACGATGCCGAGCTGATGCGCACTATGGCTGTCGCGGGCGTGGGATTGTTCTACTCACTCGAGCGCCGCGTCGAGAGCGATCTCACGACCGGGCGCCTGCGCGTCGTCCTCGAGCCGTACACACCCGAGGTGCCGGGGCTCTACCTGTACTTCCCGAAGCGGTCGCAGGTCTCGCCCGCGCTCAAGGCGTTCGTCGAGGTCGCCCGCGAGCAGGTGAAGGCTGACCGGGCGGGCGGAGCAACGTGAAGTTTTTCTAAACCCCGCATGCAGTTCATGCTGGTTTCGTGGTCAGAGGGCCGGACGTATCTTGCTGGCATGAGCGAGATGACGAAGCGGCAGCTCGGCAACAGTGAACTCGAGGTCTCGGCCCTCGGCTTCGGCTTCATGGGACTCAACCATGGGTGCGGCACCGCCTTGCGGCGCGCGTGGGCAAGTAGGCCATGACCGCGCGTGTAGTTCATTGCCCATGAGAAAGGAAAAACGACCGTGAACCATGTGATTCTGAACAACGGGGTAAAAATGCCCCTCCTCGGTTTCGGCGTGTTCCAAGTGACCGATCTCGCGGAGTGCCAGCGCGCCGTCGAGGACGCGCTCGGCGTCGGCTACCGGCTCATCGACACAGCAGCCTCGTATCAGAACGAGCAAGCCGTCGGAGACGCGCTCCGCAACAGCGGGCTCGCGCGCGATGAGCTCTTCATCACGACGAAGCTGTGGGTCTCGGATACCGGCTACGAGAAGACGAAGCAGGCCTTCGACCGCTCGATGAAGCTGCTCGGCCTCGACGTCCTCGACCTTTACTTGATCCACCAGCCCTACGGTGATGTGCACGGCTCCTGGCGCGCGATGCAGGAGCTTCACCGTGAAGGCCGCATCCGCGCCATCGGCGTCAGCAACTTCCACCCCGACCGCGTGATGGACCTGATCGTCTACAACGAGGTCCCGCCCGCGGTGAACCAGATCGAGACGCACCCGTTCAACCAGCAGATCGCGACGCAGGCGTTTCTCAAGGAGAACGGCGTGCAGACCGAGGCGTGGGCGCCCTTCGCTGAAGGGAAGCACGACATCTTCAAGAACGAGCTACTCCGCTCCATCGGCGCGAAGCACGGCAAGAGCATCGCGCAGGTGATCTTGCGGTGGCTCGTTCAGCGGGGCGTCGTCGTGATTCCGAAGTCTGTTCGCAAGGAGCGCATGGTGGAGAACCTCGCGGTGTTCGACTTCGAGCTCGACGACGCCGAGATGGAGTCGATCGTCGCGCTCGACACCAAGACCAGCAGCTTCTTCGATCACCGAGATCCGGCCATCGTGAAGTGGCTCGCTACGCGGCGTTGAAGGTCACGAGGACGAAGAGACATGACGGAACGCCCCCGATCCGCAACTGGAGACCTGCTGTCAGATTCTCTAGCAAAGAAGGGATTGGACGGATGAAACACCTGACTGCCTTTGCTCTGATCACCGTCGCGCTCAGCGCCGCCGCGTGTGCAACCACGGCTGGAAACAATGAACCCGGGCCGCTGCTCATTCAGGAGCAAGGCAGCTTTGCAGTCGGCGGAACGGTCATCACCGCGCCCGGAACGTTCGACCCCATCAAACAGGGCAGTTACAACCCTGCGGGGCCCGATTCCGCGGGGCAGACGTTGCACGGCGATCACGTTTACGTGTCCTATGAGACCCCGGCCAATGCCAGAAAGCTCCCGCTCGTGTTCTGGCACGGCCATGGCCAGTCCGCGAAGACGTGGGAGAGCACGCCGGACGGCCGAGAGGGCTTCCAGAACATTTTCCTGCGCCGTCGCTTCCCGGTGTATTTGATCGATCAACCCCGACGCGGCCGCGCAGCACGCAGCACTCAGCCCGTGACGATGACGGCGGCTCCTGACGAACAGCTCTGGTTTGGCATCTTCCGCTTGGGCCTGTGGCCGGACTTCTACCCAGGCGTGCAGTTCTCGAGCGATCCAGAGGCACTCAACCAGTTCTTCCGGCAGATGGTGCCCAACACGGGCCCCTACGACGCGGAGGTCAATACCAACGGGGTTTCCGCACTCTTCGACCGAATCGGCTCCGGCATTCTCGTCACGCACTCACAGAGCGGTGGACTCGGCTGGCGCACGGCGATCAAGAACAGAAATGTGCGAGCCATCGTTTCCTACGAACCGGGTGCTGGCTTCGTCTTCCCGCAGGGCGAAGCACCTGAGCCGATGACGTACGCCGGAGGCACGGCAAGAGGCGTCGAGGTGCCGCTGTCGGACTTCCTCCAGCTCACGAAGATGCCGATCGTCATGTACTACGGCGACTCCATTGCCGAGAATCCCACCACGAATCCGGGCCAGGACCAGTGGCGCGTCACGCTCGCCATGGCCAGGCAGTTCCGCGATGCGGTGAACCGCCACGGCGGTGACGTGACCGTCGTGCACCTGCCCGAGATCGGGATTCGCGGCAATACGCACTTCCCCATGTCGGATCTCAACAATGTCCAGATCGCTGACCTTCTGTCGCAGTTTCTCACGCAGAAGGGGCTGGATTGAACCTCCAGGAGGAGCTCCCATGAACGTGCTCGCTGCGGCCGTCCTCTCTCTGCTTTTCGCTGCTTCCGCATCCGCTCAAACCATCACCATCGCTCGGCGCGGCACGCAGCCGTCGCGGCAGGGGCCGGCCGAAAACTTCACCGGCTCCGTCCGCGTCGACCCGTTGTTTGAGGCCAGCGGTCCGGCGCGGGCGACGGGCGCGCTCGTCACGTTCGAGGCGGGCGCGAGAACCGCATGGCACAGCCACCCGCTCGGCCAGACCCTCATCGTCACAGCCGGAACTGGGCGCGTGCAGCAGTGGGGCGGACCGGTCGATGAGATCCGGCAGGGGGATGTCGTCCGCATTCCGCCGAACGTAAAGCACTGGCATGGAGCGGCGCCGAAGACGTCGATGGCGCATATCGCCATCGTGGAACAGCTCGATGGCAAGAGCGCCGACTGGCTGGAGAAGGTCACCGAGGAGCAATACGGCATGCCCTTACGCGGCCAATCCGCTCCCAATGCACTGACGCAAACCGCGCAACCGACGCGCGCCCAGAAACTGATCGGCGAGTTCTCCCCGAAGCTGGTCGAGCTCACCGACGAAGTGCTCTTCGGCGATGTGTGGACGCGCCCGCAGCTCTCGCCTCGCGACCGCAGCCTCGTGACCGTCAGCGCGCTGATCGCCATGAACCGTCCCGAGCAGCTCCGCTCACACCTAGCCCTCGCCCGCGATAACGGCGTGACGCAGGAGGAGCTGGTCGAGACGATCACGCACCTCGCCTTTTATGCCGGCTGGCCGAGTGCCATCACCGCAGTGACCGTGGCCAAAGAGGTCTTCGAAAAGAAATGAGGATCTTCATGATGGTGCAACCCTTGGGCAGCCCCATCACTCCTCGCAGGGCAGCAAACCCCTCTTTCTTTGAGGCAATCACACCATGACTGGAAGACGCTTCTCCCTCCCGCTCGGCAACGGCGTCAAGAGGTCGGCCCGTTGCGGAGCCATGCCGCTTCACCAACGACTTGGGCTCGTCGCAGCGCTCTGTGCCTCTGCCCTCCTGGCTTGTTCAGACCGGCCCTCCACCGAGAGCGATGCCGGCGTCGAAATGGATGCCGGGAGTCGGACCGATGCCGGAGCTCAAAACCCAACGAATGACGCCGGTGTGGCCGACGGCGGCGGGAGTTCCGATGCCGGCACTTCCGATGCTGGGACTTCTCTCAAGAACAGCTGCCTGGGGCCTTCGAGCGCCAACGTGGCCAATGCGAGGTTGCCAGCGGGGTACTGTGCATGGACCTGGGCGACCGTTGCCAATCCGCGAGGGTTGATCGTCGCTCCGAACGGAGACGTTCTGGTGGTCGAGCGCACCGCGGGTCGAATCACCGCGCTCTACGATTCGAACGGTGACGGCGTTTCGGATTCATCCGAACGGGCGACGCTGGTCGAGGTCAGCGGGCTCAACCATGGCATCACACTGCACGACGGATATCTCTATGCCTCTTCCGCGACGCGCGTCCTCCGTTGGCCGTTCGCAACCGGAACGAGAGCAGCGCTGAGCGGCCAGGAAGAAGTGGTGACCGGCATCCCTTCGGGCGGCCCTGCGGGCGGCCATGTCACCCGGACGATCATCTTTGACGCCCAAGGCCGCCTCTACGTGAGCGTCGGTTCAGCCGCGAACGTGGACAGCGATTCGACGCGCGCTCGCATCCGTCGCTTCACCGCAACCCAGGCTCAGGCGGGCAACGTGGCTTTCACGGACGGCGAGGTGTTTGCCGATGGCCTTCGGAACGAAGTAGGCCTGCGTTTCGACAGTCAGGGCCGGCTGTGGGGCGTGGAGAACGGGCGAGACAATCTTAATCGTGCCGACCTCGGGGGCGACATTCACACCGACAATCCCGCTGAAGAGCTGAACCTCTTCGCCGAAGCCGGGCGGTTCTATGGCTACCCCTATTGCTTCAGTGAGTTTCTGCTTCCGTCGGGTGTGGGAATGGGCCCGACGACGCAGTGGGCAGATCCGGGCTTCATGAATGATGGCACCCACTCCGATGCGTGGTGCCGCAATGTCAACAATGTGGTGCCTCCGATGTTGGCGATGCCCGCTCACGTTGCGCCGCTCGACATCGTCTTCTACGACGGCGCGTCCTTCCCGCCCGAGGTGGTCGGCGACGCCTTCGTCAGCTTCCACGGTTCCTGGAATCGACAGCCCGCCCAGGGCTACGAGGTGGTGCGGGTGGTGTTCGAGAACGGGCTGCCGGTTCGCTACGAGCCGTTCTTCGAGTTCGACAGCGCCAGCGACACCGCAGCCGGCTGGCCGCATCGGCCGGTGGGGTTGGGTGTGGGCCCCAATGGCGAGTTGTTTGTGAGCAGCGACGCGTCAGGCCAAATCATCGCAATCGGCTACCAGCGATAACCAGACGCCCCGCGCTCTCAATTCGTGCGCACGTATGGAATCCAGGAGTACCACCGAAGAGCAGACGTCGTAGGACAGGGAGGAGCTGGCGCTCCAGCCGCTCCATCATCTGCTCCAGGGTGACACCGGCGGGCAGCTCCAGGGCCGGAGTGGCCGTGTCTTCGGGCGCGCCCGGGTAGGCCTCCTCGAAGCTGATGTCGTTGGCATCCAGTTTGGGGCCCTTGCGCTCGAGCAGGGCGCGGCGCACCACGTTGCGCCGCTCGAGGCAGTTCCTCGTTGAGTCGTGGGCCCTTGCCTGCGTAGAGAAAGGCATGCTCCCACAGCGCGCGCTGCTCCGTGCCCTTCCTCAAGTCGTCTGCCTGGCCATGCTCTGCTGCGTGCCGTCTGCCACTGTCCCGGCCAGGGCTTCTCCGTCCACCTATCGCGTGGTGGACGCCATGCCCACGTTCTGGCAGTACTGGGAGCAGGCACAGGGGCTGGAACAGGCCGAGCAGGTGCGACTCTTCCGGGAGCAGGTGGTGGCGGCGCACCCGGCGCTCTACACCGCCGAGGTGCTGGGCTTCGACGCGAAGCAGCCCTTCGAGGCGGAGCTGGCGAGGCGCTATCCGAAGTACTGGCAGTGGGTGTCGCCCCACTTCGACACGATGCGGCGGCTGTCCGAGGAGCTGCGCCAGAAGCTCCCATTCTACGAGGCACGCTTCCGCCAGACCTTCCCGGACCTGAACTACACGGGCGAGATCTACTTCCTCAACTCGCTGGGCGCGTTCGACGGGGCGACCCGTCAGGTGAAGGGCAGGACGGCGCTGCTGTTCGGGGTGGATGTGATCGCCGCCATCTACGGCCCCACGGCGGACGCGGAGTCCTTCTTCGATCACGAGCTCTTCCACATCTACCAGGAGCAGTTTTCTGACCTTGGGACAGAGGATACGGTGGCGGGGGCCTTGTGGCACGAGGGGCTGGCGACATACGTGGCGCAGGCGCTCAATCCAGGAGTCTCCGAGCGCATGGTCTTCGGGCTGCCCGAGGAAATGCCGGCGCGGGCCCGGGCGTTGCTGCCGAAGCTGGCCGCGGAGCTGCGCGTGAAGCTCGACTCGAAGTCCCCCGAGGACTACCAGGCGTTCTTCCTGGGAAACTCCCCCCGCCAGGACATCCCCGCTCGGAGCGGCTACTTCGTGGGCTACCTGGTGGCGAGAGAGTTGGCGCGTACGCGGCCCCTGGCCGAGCTGGCCCATCTGCACGGCTCGGAGCTGCGCACCGCGATGGAGGAAGCACTGCGCCAGATGGAATGAATCCACCCGTTCCGGGCCTGGGCTCCTTGATCGACCGAGTCGGAGCGCTCTCAGCAGAAGTTCCAAGCGGCGGGGTTGATTCCCGCCGCCTCGGGTCCAGGTGCGCGGGGTTGTCGAGATCGAGCGGCGCATCGGTGAGCTGCACGACCCATCCGCCCGACGACGTGCGCCGCGCCCGCGAGAGCAGTTCCAAGTCGCGGGCAGGGTCAGGGAACCCGATGGCTTCTGCGGTAGCGGCTGACCCGTAGTTCAGCCAACCCAGGTGATACGGAATCTCTGGCGAGCGCAGAGACTCTGGGAGCTTGAGCGCTGGCAGCCTCGTGACGGTTGGGAGGAACCCGTCTGGGAGTGCACTCGGGGCGGCGGTCGTGCGGCAATCCCTCGAACAGACGCACCCCGTCCAGGTCCGTTCCACCCAGGAGCTCCCCGTGCTCGCCTGTTCATTCAACAGGTTAGAGAACCCCCACCGCCGCAGGGAGGGGGACTATTTTCGGGCTACAAGGACGTGGCGGAGTACTTCAGCCAGCACCTGGCGGACCTGT
Organism: Hyalangium minutum; assembly: GCF_000737315.1. Taxonomy (GTDB): domain Bacteria; phylum Myxococcota; class Myxococcia; order Myxococcales; family Myxococcaceae; genus Hyalangium; species Hyalangium minutum. The sequence goes on along the minus strand of NZ_JMCB01000029.1, from coordinate 62,520 downwards.
CCCTGCCGACGCTGAAGGTGTACGGGACGGTGGCGGAGAACTTCAGCGAGCCGGTGGCGCGGCGCTTCGGCGTCACGTGCCTCTCCGTGCTGCTGATGTACGCGGAGGCGGCCGGGCTGGAGCTGAACCACGAGGAGCCGGGCCCCACGCCTATCGAGGTGCCGGATGAGAACGGGAATGTCACCGAGCAGCCGTTCGGAGCGTGCAGCGTGGACCAGATGCGCCGGGCTCTGCAGCGCAAGCATCGGCCCACCTCCAGCAAGCCGCTGTAGCCGGAGAAGGTGGCGCTGGCCGAGCAGTACTCCGAGGCGGTGGCGCAGCGCTTCCCCAAGGGCAAGGGCACGCTGGTGAAGCTCGCGCTTCGCAACCAGAAGGGCAAGGCCGTGGTGGACATCCAAGGCATCCCCCTGGAGCAGATGCTGCTGCTGGCCGAGGCGCTCACCGCCCAGCTGCCCGGCGTGAGCGACGGAGCGAAGTCGCCGGAACCGTCCTGACGTCTCATTCGTGAGTCGCGGCCCTGCGTTCCTGAAGCCTGGAACGCGGGGCTTCTTGGCCCACCTCACTGGACCGAGAGCAGCCGCACACGCTTGTAGATGCGCCGGTCCAGCGGCAGCCGCATGTCCACGAACTTCAGCGCCTCGTCGAACTCGAAGCTGAGCGTGGGCACCGGTGGGGTGATGGAGATGATCAGCTCGAACTGCCAGAGGCTTGTGAGCGTCTGCTTGCCCGCGAGCGCCTCAGGAGGCGGGGGCGGGAGCTGCTCGGCGGCGGTGCGCACGTCCTTCATGGCCTCCTTGTCCACCTGAGCATTGTTGCTGGGAGACACGAGCGTCACCTCCAAGAGCCGCCCCTGCGCGTCCTGCACCACGCGGATGACGGCGCGGCGGGTGGACTGGAACTCCTCGCGCATCTGCTGGCGCATGGTGCGACGCGCCTCCAGGTTGGGATTGGAGAGCGCGTTCGGGGGCCTGCGGTCCGGCTTCAGCGCGGGGTCCGCCTCCAGCGGCGAGCCCGAGGCTCCGTAGGCCGCGGCCCGGTCTCTCCAGATGGAGTTCCACGCCTTGCTGTTCTCCTGGGCCTGCTCCAGGAAGCCCTTGAGGCCGTGCGAGGTGACGGCGCGCTCGGCGTCCCACGATTTGAGCAGGCTCTTTCCGAGTTGGGTGAAGTAGGGGTGCACCAGACCGCGCTGCACCTTGCCCTTGCCGAGCGTCTCCTGGGTGAGCGTGTCCACCACCTGCTGCGCGGATTGGGCCGGGAGTCCTTGGGGCACTCCCGTGGCAGAGGGCGAGACGGCGACCTCGCCGCCGGGTGTGAGCGAGAGTGAAGGGGCGAGGCGCGGCCCTCCGAGTCGAGGCGTATCTGCTGAGAGGGGCGCATCGGCTCGGGGCGCATCCGTCACGGGGGCGGGCGCGGGAGGAGCGGGAGCCTCGGACGCAGGTGGAGGCGGAACAGGAGGCGTTACCGCGGCAAGGGGCTTCGGTGCGGCGCGAGGAGGACGCGCGGGCTCCGGCTTGGGAGGAGGCGGTGGAGGCTCCGGAGGCTTGGGGGGAGGCGAGACCTCTACCTCGACGAACTGGAGCATCCCCGGAGTAGGAGGAGGGACCGGGCGCTGCTCCGAGGACTCCCGGCCGCGGGCCGCCAGCACGAGCCACACCGCTGCATGCACGCCGAGGCTGAGGGCGAGAGCGAACAGCAGGCGGCGGGATGAGGCCGGGGGCATGGAGTCCTGGACAGGCGAGGGCAGGCAATTGGCGGGAGGAAGCTCGGCGCATCATAAGGGGAGCGTCAGCAAGGTTTCTCGTGCACCCGATCCGTAGGTGCGGAGGGCCCTGAGTACAGCGGGGGCATTGGTCCGGCCGGTCGGGTCCGCTGGCCCACTGTTCGAAAATGTCGGGGGTTTTGGAGCCTGAGAAATCCCGACATTTCCGAACAGTCCTGCACACGGGGCGGCCTCTGGCGCTACAGCGAGCGGCCTTCATGGACATGGAGTTGTCATGAACAGAAAGATCGCTGGTATTTCGCTGCTGGGTTGGATTCTCTCGCTCTCCGCCTGTTCAGCTGCCCCGAGCGACGAACTGAGCAATGGCGAGCCCCTCGCGGAGGTGGCATCGGAGATAAGAAGGGGACCATTGCCCTGGGTAAATACTGCCACGCTGCGCTGTCTCGACAGTAACAGCAACGGGAACGTTTACACGCTGGGCTGTAACAGGGGGGCGTATCAGAACTGGACGAACACTCCGCTCACATTCGGGGACCAGATTCGCAATCAAGCAACCGGATGGTGTCTGGACAGTAATAACAACGGCAATGTCTACACTTTGCCCTGCAATGGTGGCAGTTACCAGCAGTGGGTCGTGACCTACAAGGGGGCTTTCGGATACGAAATGAGAAACGTGGCCACCGGATACTGTCTGGACAGCAATACCAGCGGCGACGTTTATACGTTGGGGTGCAACGGCGGCAATTTCCAGCGCTGGCGTTGAGCATCCGTGCGGATAATGAGTCACGGCCTCGTGTTCCTTCGTCAGCGGGTACGTGGCCAGGGCCACCGGACGGCCCAGCCCGTCCAGGACGAGCATGAGGCTCAACGGGGAGGAGGAAGCCGACAGCGGAGCCCCCAGCGGCCGTCCACCCGTTGCTCTCGCGCCGGACCAGCTGTCCGTTGGCGCCACACAGGGCGTAGGTCATCCCATCCGGGGCCTGGGTGATGATCTGGCTCGAGACACCGGTGCTCAGGCAAGACTCGAGCGCATCCCCGGTGATCAGATCCGTCCAGGTGCCGTCCGTCTCCCGCCGGGCGATGTAGCGGCGGAAGCCTCCACTCCCGGAGGCGATGGGGCGCCCCTGCGTGTCGAACATGAGCGCGCCTCCCAGGCGGTGGCCACGGTGGCATCGGGAGCGGGCCGGACCAGGCGCACGCCTGGCGGCGTGCCCGAGCACCCAGCGAGCAGGAGGGTGAGCAGCACAAGCATACAGGCCCACGGGATGCTTCCCGGAGTGAGACACGTCCTCCGATGCAAGGGGCTCCTCCATCAGGGAGCGACACCGCCTCGCATCTCGTGGATCTCCCGAACAACCCAGAGGAACCCCTGATACGCTCTCCTTCAGGAGGCAGAGAGACTGGATGGGGACATCGCTGCTCGCGACGGACGGCTACAAGTTCAGCATGGCGGAGGCGGGGTGGCCACTTCGCAAGGAGACCTTCTATTACACGCACCGCAAGGGCGGTCTCCAGATCGTACCTCTGGACATCCCTGCCTTCGTGCGTGGCCTGCTGCCCGATCCCAAGCCCGAGGACTATGAGTTCCTCTCGCGCAATGACTACGAGATGGGCGTCGGCTTCAAGGCCGCCATCCAGAACAAGGAAAGGCTCGTCATCCACGCCTTGCCTCGCGGCGCGCTCTTCTACCCGAAGGAGCCCGTGCTCTCGCTCTGCGGACCCTCGGCCCTGGTCTCCTGGATCGAGCCGCTGCTGATCCAGCTCAACTTCCGCATCCAGGTGGCCACCCAGGCGCTCGCGGATCGGGACACGCTGGCCCGAGCCCTCGCCGTGCTCACCTGCGAGGAGCAGAAGCGCATCGCGCTGGAGACGCTGGACGCCGTGGGCGTCAAGCCCGTGCCCATGCGCGCCGACCCCGAGGCCTACTCCCAGCGCGTGCTGGCCCAGGTGCGCGAGCTGGTGGAGATCGTCGAGGATCCGAACCGCATCTTCGAGGTGGGCCTGCGCGCCGCCACTTGCCTGGAGCAGCATGAGCTTGCCCTGCGCGCCTGCAAGGAGGCGGGCGTGGCGCGCACCTCCAACGTGGAGGGCGCTCGCAAGCTGGGGATGATCCCGGTGGGCACCATGGGCCACGAGCACATCCAGCGCTACGGCTCGGACGAGGCCGCCTTCCGCGCCATGCGCGAGCGCCGGCCCCAGCGCTCCAGCTACCTGCTGGACACCTATGACACGCTGGCCTCGGGCCTGCCCGCCGCCTACCGGCTGATGCGCGAGGAGCCGAACCGAGGGGACTCCATCCGCTTCGACTCGGGCAACAAGAAGCTCCAGTACCTCTACGCCGTCACCCAGGCGCGGGACCTCGGCGTGCGCCCCGTGAACATCCTCGAGGACGGCCTGGACGCCGCCGCCACCCGCGAGTTCGAGGAGCTGCGCCGCCAGGTGGGCTGGGAGCCCTCCGCGCAGTTCTACGGCTACGGCGGCCACATCGTCGCGCGCACCATGGAGTGCCCCTTCACGCGCGACCGGGTGGCGGCCATCTACAAGCTGTCCCTTACGGGCCACACGCCGACCATGAAGTTCGGCAACGAGGCCGCCGAGGGCAAGCAGAGCGTGCCGGGCGCCCCCATCCTCTTCCGGCGGCGCCATGGCTCCGGGCCCATCGGGCTCATCGGCCAGGAGGGCGAGCAGCCGCCCGAGGGCTACTTCCAGCTCACGGACAGCGCCGCCGAAGCGCCCTCGTTCGTTGGGGCGCAGGCGCCCGAGTCCCAGGAGGGGCGGGTGGCCTATACCCCCGCCACCCAGGAACTGGTGGACCAGCTGCGCCGCCGCCACTTCCCCCAGGCGCGCTAGCGGAAGCGAAGGTTCGAGCGCGGTCCAGCCCCAGCCGCGGCCATCAAACGTGAGCTGCTCGCCGAAGTTCGCGGCGCCAGAACACAGCGATGGCCAGGCTTGGAAGGACGCTCATTGCCGCAGGTCAGCGGGCTTGGGCTCCGGCTTCGTTTCGGAAGAGCGGCGGTTGTAGGACTCTGAGTACACCTTCGCGCGGAAGTGCAGGATCGGATCATCGGACAGCTCGATGCCTGGCACCACTCCGGTGGGATCGAAGACGAACCGCTCGGACTCCCGCTGATCCTCGTACAGCGAGTCGATCACCAGCTGCCCCGCCGGGATTTTCTGCCGATCCTCGGGCCATGGCCGGGTGGCGTCGTGGGTCGGATCACCTGGGTTGGCCAGCTGGAAGACGAGGTTGAACGTGACGCGCTCGCGGCTGACACGCTCCCGGAGCTCGTCGAGCAGGTACTGCTCCGGGCGCTTTCGAGCCTCCGCCGGGCTCAAGGTGGCGGCTCCCGCCGAGGGCACCCAGCGGTAGCGAAAGGCCCTGCGCTGCCCCTGCGCATCCACCAGATGGTAGGCGTGGACACTGTTGTACTGGCAGTGGGCAAAGCTGGGCGCTGGCTTGGTGCCGACAATCCCCCGGATGCCCGGGAGCGCATGGAGATGCGTCAGGATGTACCCGAGCATGCGCAGGGGATGGGGCGAGGCGTTCGGCCGCTGCGCCCGGGTGACCTGGAGGAACTCCTCGGGAGTGCGGGCGACGAAGGCCGGGATGTTCGCGGCGGCCCACGTGGCGTGCTTCCCGGAGGGCAGATCGAACCGCACCGCCAGGCCCAGCACTGCCCCCTGGCGATCCGAGCCCCGGTCTGGAGCATGGGGGCTCCCCGAGGCGTTCGAGAACCGCACGAGCGTATGCACAGGAGGACCCTGGAAGTGCTCCGCGGCCGTCAGCGGCCGGGCTTCAGGCGTCGGAGTAAAGGTCGCGTGGAACACCAGCCCTCTGGGATGGGCCCGGCGGTACCCCTGCACCGTGCCGGTGTGCTTCTCCATGGCATCGACTGCCTCTTGAACTGGGTCCGCCATCGAGGGCTGTGCCTCCTGAATCGAGATGCTGCGAGCTTGCCTCAAGTCCACGAAGACGGGGGCCCCAAACCCCGATCAGTTGGGGCACGGGGCGCCAGCGGCAGCCCAGGTCTCCCACGCGGCGATGAACGTCGCGTACGGCGTGGACACCGGCTCGCGGCCGAAGCCCGGATCCCACCCCCACTTCACGAGCGGATCCTCGAGGTGAACGCGGAGCGCAGCCATGTCCATGCCGCCGTTGCGCGCCGGGTCCTTGACCTGTTCGCACAGGGCGCGCGGCGTGAGGCCGACGAACACGAGCTTTTCCTCGGGCTTCGGCATGTGCCAGCCCTTGATCGAGCCGGGCGGGACATGGAGGCCATAGTTGCTCGGAGGATTCGCCGGGCCGTGGCACGTGGTGCACTCGGCCCCCGCCATGCCGTGCCCCGTGGGCCCACGCTGCACGTTCATCGCGTGCACGCGGCCCTCGGTGCCTTGCAGAGGCGCATCGCCCGCGGGATGGCAGTTCTGGCAGCGCGGGTGCTGGAGCACCGCGCGCACGGTCGCAAATGCAGCCACACCGGTGGCCGGGTCTGGCTTCTCGCCCGTGGGGGGCGTCGTCATCTTGCCGCCGCATCCGGCGAGAACGAGCACAAGCGTCACGAAGGTACGCATCATCGGAGGAAGTCCTATGCGAGGCGCAGCGGCAGCGTGCGCAGCCGTTGCTTGGTAAGCGCGAACACCGCGTTCGCAACGGCGGGAGCGACGGGCGCGGTCGCTGGCTCGCCAATGCCACCCATCTTCGCGTCACTGGGGATCAGGTGAACACTGATCTTCGGCATCTCGAACATGCGAAGCGCGGGATAGTCGTGGAAGTTGCTCTCGATGACCCTGCCGTCCTCGATGGTCAGCTTGCCGTGGAGCGCCGCAGTCAGCCCGAACGCGATCGAGCCCTGGACCTGAGCCTCGATTCCGAGCGGGTTGACCGCGGTTCCGCAGTCGACCGCCGCCGTCACCGCGTGGACCTTGATGCGTCCCCCCTCGACCGAGACCTCCGCGACCTCGGCGATGATCGAGCCAAACGACTCGTGCACCGCGAGGCCCCGCGCCCGGCCCTCGGGGGCGGGCGTTCCCCAGCCCGCCTTGGCTGCGGCCGTCTCGAGTGCGCGCGCGAACCGAGGCTTCCCCTTCAGAAGCTCCAGGCGGTACGCGAGCGGATCCTTGCCGGCGGCGTGTGCCAGCTCGTCGATCATGCTCTCCATCGCGAACGCGGTATGCGTGTGGCCCACGGAGCGCCACCACAGCACGGTGACCGGGGTCTTCGGGGAGTGCAGCGAGACGTGCTTGGACTTCGTGGTCTCGAGATAAGGCGAGTCGGCGACGCCTTCGACTGACGTCGCGTCGATGCCGTTGTGGACCATGAACTTCTCGAACGGAGTGCCAGCGAGGATCGACTGCCCGACGATGACGTGATGCCACGCTGCGGGCAGGCCCGCCTTGTCGATGCCGACGTTGACGCGGTGGACGTAGGCGGGGCGGTAGTACCCACCGCGCATGTCGTCCTCGCGCGTCCAGACGACCTTGACCGGGACGCCGGCCGCCTTCGCGACGATCACGGCCTCGGAGACGAAGTCCGACGCCGGGTTCGCGCGGCGGCCGAAGCCACCGCCGAGGAACGTGGTGTGGATCGTGACCTTGTCGGGCGTCGTGCCCAGGATGTGCGCCGCGGTGCCCTGATCAACGGTCTGGAACTGGGTCCCCGTCCAGATCTCGCAGCGATCACCGTCGATCTTCACGGTGCAGTTGAGCGGCTCCATCATGGCGTGCGCGAGGTACGGCACCTCGTACGACGCCTCGAGCTTGCTGGCGGAGAGGTTGAGCGCTTCCTTCACCTTGCCGGTGTCGGCCACGGTCGAGCCCTCGCCGAGCGAGAGCTGGCGGAACTCGGCGAGGATCTTCTCGGAGCTGGCACCGCCGCCCTCGGGCGTCGACCACTCCGCGCGCACGGCATCACGGCCGAGCTTCGCCGCCCAGAAGTGGCTGGCGACCACCGCGACACCGTTCGCGGTCTGGACGACCTTCTCGACGCCAGGGACCTTCAGCGCATCGGCGGCATCGAACTTCACGAGCTTCGCGCCGAACGCCGGCGGCCGCAGCACGACAGCGGTGCGCAGCCCGGGGAACGAGACGTCGATCCCGAACTGTGCCTTGCCGTTGATCTTCTCGGGCGTGTCGAGCCGGCGCACCTTGGTGCCGATCAGCTTCCACTCCTTCGGCTCCTTGAGCTTCACCGTCTTCGGAGGGGACAGCTTCATCGCCGCCTCGGCGACCGCGCCGTACGTCAGCCTTTCTCCACCGAAGGTGATCACCCCGTTCGCGGCGGAGAGCTTCGCTGGCGTGGTCTTCCATCGCTCCGCGGCTGCGCGCAGGAGCAGCGCCTTCGCCGTCGCGCCCACGTTGCGGTACCGGTCGAACTCGCCATGCGTGGACGTGGACCCGCCCGTCATCTGGATGCCCATGGCGGGGTGGCCGTAGACCGGCGCCGCGGGGGCGTGCTCGCAGCGCACCTTCGACCAGTCACAGTCGAGCTCTTCCGCGATCAGCATCGCCAGGCCGGTCCAGATTCCCTGGCCCATCTCGGAGTGCGCGAGCAGGACGGTGATCGAGTCATCACTGCCGATCCGCAGGAACGCGTTCGGGGACGGCAGCGGCTGCGCGGCCTTGGGCGCGGCGTGCACGATCTTCGGCACATAGAAGCTGATCACCAGCCCCGCCGTGCTCGCCGCCGCACCCGTGAGGAATCCTCGTCGAGAGACTGTCACTTCGCACCTCGCTTCAGCTTCGCGGCGAGCCGGACCGCTTCGCGCACGCGCTCGTACGTCCCGCAGCGGCAGATGTTGCCCGACAGCGCGGCGTCGATGTCGGAGTCCGTCGGATCGGGCTTCTTCTCGAGCAGCGCCACGGCCGTCATGATCTGACCGGACTGGCAGTAGCCACATTGCACGACATCCGCCTCGGACCATGCGCGCTGCACGGGGTGCGAACCGTCCGGTGACAGCCCCTCGATCGTGGTGACCTTGCGCGCACCAACGCTCGAGACGGGGGTGACGCAGGAGCGAACGGGCTTGCCGTCGAGGTGCACCGTGCACGCCCCACACTGCGCCATTCCGCAGCCGTACTTCGTCCCGCTCAGTTGCAGAAGGTCACGCAGGACCCACAGCAGCGGCATGTCGCCGCTGGCTTCCACCTCGCGGACCGAGCCATTGATGTCGAGCTTCATTCCCATGCCACGCCTCTCGTCGTTGTCTCAGGGAGACGAATGGGGTTCACGTCTTGCTGCGAGGTCCGCCACCCGCCATGACGTCAGCATATACTCTCAGCGCTGCGCCTCTGCACTTCGTATTGCAGGCTGTTTGCGCACGTGCTCCACAATGAACTTCTTGAAGGCCCGGGCGGCGGCGGTGAGATAGCCTTCTCCCCGGTGCACGAGCGCCACCTGGCGGCGCGGTCCACCCGGGACCACCTGGACGATGTCGAACTCCCGGGCGGGGTGGTCGCGCGTCATGAGCTCCGGCACCAGCGCCACGCCCAGCCCGCGCTCCACCATGCGGCGCATGGCCTCCGAGTTGTCCGTCTCCAGTACCACCCGAGGTGTCACGCCCCGCGCCTCGCAGGCGGCCTCCAGCGCTCGGGTGCCCGTCATCCCGGGGATGACGACCCAGGGCTCCTCCACGACTTCGGTGAGCGCCACGGCCCGGCCCAGCTTCGTCAGCGGATGGCCTCGGGGCACGGCGAGCACCAGGGGTTCTTCCCACAGCTTCTGCGCTACAAGGTCCGCTCGGCGCACGGGCAGGGAGAGGATGGCCAGATCCAGCACGCCTCGGGAGACGCCTTCCTCCAGCTCGGGGGCGAGGCTCTCGCTCAGCCGGAGCCGCACCTCCGGGTAGCTCCGGGCGAAGGCGGCGATGAGGTCCGGCAGCAGGTACGCCCCCACGGTGTGCAGGGAGCCGAGCGCCAGCGGGCCGTGGGGTATGCCCGAGAGCTGCTCCAGCTCGGCCGTGCCGGCGAACAGCGCCTCGAGGGCCCGCCGGGCATGGGGCAGGAAGCGCTCCCCCGCGTCCGTGAGCACCGCGCCGGCGGGCGTGCGTACCAGCAGGCGGACTCCGAGCTCGGTCTCCAGGGACTGGAGCTGGCGCGAGAGTCCAGACTGGGACAGGCCCAGTCCTTTCGCGGCGGTGGAGAAGCGGCCCTCCTGGGCCACCTGGAGGAATGCTCGGAGCTGTTCGGAGGTCATGCGGTTCTCGCAAGGACTCTATGCGGAAGATGCGATTTCCGCATGGAACGCGCCCGCTTATAGGGAGAGCATGGATGGAAGCGGGATGACGGTGGAGAGCGAGGTTCGCGTCAACTCGGGAGCGGCGCGGCGGGTGGCCACGGGCGCGGTGCTGCTGGCCCTGGTGGTCAGCGCCTTCGAGGGCACGGTGGTGACGAGCGCCATGCCCGTCATCACCCGGGAGCTGGGCGGCCAGGAGCTCTACTCGTGGGTGTTCTCGGCCTTCCTCTTCGCTTCGACCGTGGGCGTGCTCGTCTCCGGCAAGCTGGCAGACCGGCTGGGGCGCAAGCCGGTGTTCCTGGCGGGGATGGGGCTGTTCCTGGCGGGCTCGGCGCTGTGCGGACTGGCCACTTCGGTGCCCGCGCTGATTGCCTTCCGCGTGGCTCAGGGCCTGGGCGCCGGAGCGCTTCAACCCACGACGCTGACGATCAGCTCGGACCTCTACACCCTGCGCGAGCGCGCGGCGATCCAAGGGCTCTTCACCGGAGCGTGGGGGGCCGCGAATGCGCTCGGACCGCTCATTGGGGGGTGGCTGGTGATGCACACGTCGTGGCGATGGGTGTTCCTGGTGAACCTCCCGGTGGGGCTGCTCGCGGCGGGGCTGCTGCACCTGTCGTACCGGGATCCGCCGAAGCGCGCGCAGGGGCCCATGGGCGCATGGGGGCCGTTGCTGGTGGGCACGTGCGTGGCGTTGCTGCTCTTCGCGCTGGAGCCGGGCTCGGCGGTGGTGGTGCGGGGGCTGTGCGCACTGGGCGCGGTGGCGGTGGGCGTGGGGCTGGTGCGCCAGCAGCGGGTGAGCGCCTCGCCGGTGATTCCGCCGGAGTTGCTGCGGGACCGCACCGTGCTCAGCGGCATCGCAGGAGGCCTGTTCGCCGGAGCGTTGCTCTACACGATGTCCACGTGGGTGCCGCTGTGGATGACGGAGCAGGGCGGGCACACCCCGATTGGAGCGGGCCTGGCATTGGTGCCAATGCTGCTGGGCTGGTCGGTGGGCTCCACCCTGGGGGTGAAGGTGCTGGTGCGCGGAGGCATGCGCGCGAGCGCAGGGGCGGGCTTCGTGCTGGCGGCCTGTGGCGCCGGGTTGCTGGCGCTGGCAGCAGCACAGGGGTGGGGCATCGGAGGGGCTTTCGCCTCGCTGGCCGTGCTGGGGGTGGGGCTGGGGCCCGCGGCGAGCACCTCGATCCTCGGGCCGCAGTCGCGTGCGCCGTGGCACCACCGGGGCATCGTCACCAGCAGCCTCTACGCGACGCGGCTGCTGGGGGGCTCGCTGGCGGTGGCGGCGCTGTCACTGGCCCGAGGCCACTTCGCCACGCAGTTCGCCGTGGCCGCGCTGCTCACCGCCACGGCGGCGCTGGGCATGGTGCTGGCGGCGCCGGGCCGTGAGGGCAACGCCGTTCGGGAGTCCTGAATCCGCGCTTGGGGCTGGAGGGCGCGCGCAGGCGTGCAAGGGGCAGGCAAGCGACAGCCTGCGCCGCACAGAGCGCTGCTTTGTCAATCCGTGCGACCGAGTCAGCGAGCCCGCTGAATCTTCGGAGCGTTTCGCCTGCGCTCTCACATGCGGGGGAAGCCGCTGCGGCCTCCCCCGCGTAGCGGTGCTTCTACTGCCGGGGCAGGCCGTCGCGGACGAGCGGCACGCGGTCCAACTGGTAGTCGCTCGCGTAAGAGCCCTCCTGCAGCCGCCTCTTCGCCTCGTAGAAGTTCTCCAGGCTGATGGCCACCTGGAACGAGAAGTCCGTCGAGTAGACGCGCGGATCCATGGAGGTGGCCGCCGGCACGTTCTGGAACCACTGCATCCACTCCTTCGTGCCTCCGTCCTTGGGCGGCTCCTTGCCGCCCGCCGGAGCCGCGCTCGGCGGCACCAGCGCCGTCACCGCGGGGTACTGCGCCGCGATGTGGCAGCTCAGGCACGAGGTGGTGTTCAGGTCCGCGGGCCCGTTCAGCCGCCCGTTCCACCCCAGGTGCTGCGGCGGCAGCTGCGGGGAGGGGAAGATGATGGTCTGCTTCAGCTCCGGGTTGACCTTTGTCTCCGTGGGCGGGAACGGGTTGGTGGTGTTCACCGTGTTCTGGGGATCATTGCCCCATGTGATCCCCACCGGGACGAGGTTCAGGAACTTGTTGGGGTTGTTCACCTGGCCGTTGTACGCGAACGTCCCAAACACCCAGCCCGTCCCGTCTGGCCCCTCGGCGCGCACGTCGCGCACGGCGATGTCCATCTGCAGCAGGTTCACCTTGCCCACCACACGCTTCTTGGAGGTGAAATTCTCGGTGATGTATGCCGTCCACTGCAGGGGGTTCTCGAGGAAGGGGAGCTTGTCAGTCCCCTGGGGCGCGTCGGTGAACAGCAGCTTGGCGAACACGGTGCCCGGCGGGAAGCCGCCGCCGTAGCGTGCGTCCGTTGCCCTGGGGTCCGGGTTCGAGGGGTCCTTCCACATCTGCCCCAGCGTGTACCCTGCCATGTCATTGACCAGGGTGATGGCGTAGACGGAGTAGCCGCCCTTCGCCTTCCCCTTCTGGCCCGGCCCGAGCTGCAGCGGGCTGAGCTGAGCCTCCTTGATCAGCCCGTGGAAACCCTCGGTGCCGCCGTTCGGAGGATAGGCATTCGGCCCCCGCGCGGACGGGTGGAGCCAAGGGATGTGGTACCAGCTGCGCTTGGCGTTCTTGAAGGGGTCCCAATCCGGCAGGTTGCCGTCGAAGGCGTAGTCCCGCACGGCGAGCAGGTAGTCCAGCGGGTTCTTCCGGAAGTCGAGTTTCTGGACGAAGTCCGGCTGCTGCTTCGGCTTGGCGGTGGGGAAGTCCGTCTTCAGCCGGAAGAGCGGCTGGTCCGAGTACTTCTGCATGTACTCATCGACGGTGACCATGTAGCCAAAGTCCGGGAAGGGGTTCTGCTGGAGCTTGTAGCCCTCGGGCTTGCGCAGCAGGGCCGCAGCCTCGGCGGGATCCTTGGCCACGGCCGCCGGAGCGGGCGCGGTGGTCTGGGCGAGGGCCCCAGTGGACACCGCGGACAGCGCCATCGAGGCGCCCAACAAGACAGACTTCGAGAGGCTGCGCCGGCGAAGCCGGGCAGTGAGGGTTTTAGCGTTCATGTTGTATCTTCCTGAGTTGTAGCGGATGGCTGCGTTACACCTTGAGATCGTTCTCACTCACCTCGCAGGCCCTGCGCACCTCCTGCACAGTGGCCGGAGCGTCGAAGCGGAACAGGCCGTCGAGTTTGCGCTCCAGGCGCGAGGCGCGGATGGCCGCCTTCACCGCCAGAAACACACTGGTGGCCAGTACCAGCGGCGGCTCGCCAATCTCCTTCGAGGAGAAGATGCCTTCGGTGGGGCTCGCCGGCACGTCCACTGAGTCGCGCGGGAACAGGGACACGTTCAGCTCCAGCGGGATGCTGGTCACGGCCGGTGGCTTGTAGCGCCAGGTGTTCACCGAGTTGAGGCGTCCGGCCTCCGGCCCACTCGGCTCGAAGGCCAGCTTCTCGGACAGCACGTAGCCGAGCCCCTGGACGAAGGCGCCCTCCACCTGGCCCACGTCAATGGCCGGGTTCAGGCTCCAGCCCATGTCGTAGACGATGTCCGCGCTCAACACCTTCACCTCGCCCGTCAGGATGTCCACCTCCACCACCGAGCACGCGGCCGAGTAGGTAAAGCCCGGGAACGAGTCGTATCCGCCGGGCTTGCCCGTCGAGCTCGCCTTGTAGCCGGGGAGCTCCGGCTGCAGCTCGAGCGGCTTGTAGGTGAGCGCCGGCATGGGCGTCTCGCCTCCCGGGATGGGCGCGGTGAAGGTGGCCGTCAGGCCCACGCGGTACTGGTAGGCCATGGCCACCAGGTTCTGCCAGATGAGCTTCTTGGTCCCGTTGTTGTCCACCTCGGTGCTCCAGCCCGCCTCACCGTAGTTCCAGAAGTCGATGTTCCGGCTGTGGCACCAATCGTTGCCTTGCTCCTTCAGCAGCTCGTAGCCGAAGGCCATCAGCCGCGAGGCCAGATCCTGGCACGTGCGCTTGACCGCCTCGCCGTTATAGGCCGTTCCCGTCGACGCCCCGGTGCCGGTGGGATTGGGAACGACGGCCGTCCTGGCCGCCTCGACCTGGATCTTGTCCATGGGCACGTTGAGCACGTAGGAGGCGATCTGACGGACCTGCGTCAGCAGGCCTTGCCCCATCTCTACGCCGCCCTGGTGGATGATGATGGTGCCGTCGCCGTGGTACACCGAGACGACCGCGGCTGCCTGCTCCAGCATCGCCAGGTTGTAGCCCGAGCCGTACTTCACGGGCATCATCGCCAGCCCCTGCTTGCGCCAGCGGTTGGCCGCGTTGAACGCGTCCACTTGCTGGCGCTTCGCCTCGTAATGGCTCTTCTGCTTCAGGTACGCCCAGACCTGGCGCATGTAGCAGTACGACAGCGGCTGCCCGAACGGCGTTACATCCCCTCGCTCGTAGAGGTTCTTCTCGCGCACGTCCTCCGGCAGCATGCCGATGGAGAAGGCCGCGTCGTCCACCGCGTTCTCCAGCATCAGCTTGCCCTGCACGTCTCCGAATGATCGGAACGCGGTGCTCGGCGCAGTGTTCGTCCGGCACACGTCGATCTGCGACTCGAAGTTGGCGATCCGGTAGGCGTTATCCGAGCGCGTCTGGATGCAGTTGGAGACGACGAAGGAGCAGTCGTAGAAAGCGCCGCCATCGCCCCACATCTTGTTGAGCAACCCGCGGATGAGGCCCTTGTCCTTCGGGTTCACCTCGCCCCGGTCGATGGCGATCTGGTACTGGGCGAAGTAGGCGTGGCGCTTGCCAATCATCGCCGTATCCTGCTCGCGAGACAGGACCAGGCGCACCGGCCGCTTGGTGGCCTGCGCGGCGATGGCCGCCGCCCCCGCCACGAAGCGGGCCTGCTCCGTCTTGCCGCCGAAGCCACCGCCCACCGGAGGGACCTGCACTTCGATGCTGTTGTAGCTCGCGCCCAGCGCCATGGCAGTGGTCTGGTGCATGGAACTGGGGCTCTGCGAGGAGGGCCGGATGAGCATGCGATGGTTGTCCAGGGGCTCGGCGATCGCTGCCTGCGTCTCCATGTAGAAGTGCGCCTGGCCCCCGCACGTCTGCGTGCTCTCGACGATCTGGCAGGAGATGCCGTCCAGCGTCCCTGTCCGGTTGACGATCGTCCGGTCGATCCGCTGCTCCGGTGTGTCCTTGGGAGTGACCCAGTCGAACCGGCTCCCGTTTCGCGTCACCTTCCAGATGTGTGACACGGAGGGTGACTGGGTGGG
This sequence comes from Hyalangium minutum, assembly GCF_000737315.1. GTDB lineage: Bacteria > Myxococcota > Myxococcia > Myxococcales > Myxococcaceae > Hyalangium > Hyalangium minutum. Next base: position 47,320 of record NZ_JMCB01000029.1, on the reverse strand, counting down.
GTAGTCCGGGTAGACGCTCCCCAGGCGGATGGCATCATCGAGGGTCAACACCGGCTCCGACCACCAAGTCGGGGACTGCTTCAGCGAGCGAAGCTGCAGCCTCGACTCGGGCTTGACCGGAGCGTAGCCGATGCAGCGCTCGGTGACGTACCCGGCGATGCGCTCGGCCTCCTGCTCCGTTCTCGCCAACACCAGCGCGATGGACTGGCCCACATAATTCACCTCGCCAGCGGCGAAGAGCGGCTGGTCGGCCCCCATGCCCTGATTGTTGATCCCACCGTCCTTGAAGACCTCGGCGGTGATGAGATCGACGAAGCCACCGTAGCGGCTCGAGAGGTGCTTGCGCAGATCGCCCGCGCTGGCAGCCTCGTCACTGCCAGGGATGATGAAGTGGAAGGTGGCCAGAGCCCGCCGGCTCAGGACGAAGGAGGCGTTGAGGGTCCTCGGAGGGACCGGCAGCTCATGGGTGTAGTGCAACTGCCCGGAGGCCTGCTGCATCGCCGTGTCCTTGATGTAGGGCTGCGCGACGGGCGCCTTGTAGGGCTGGGGCTTGTAATCCTGCGTGCCGTCGCTGACTCCCCAATTGCCCCATTTGATCTCCCCCGCCGATTGGAGCGCATGAGGGACCTCGCCGCCCCGCTCCAGCAGCGTCTTCACCACGGCCTTGTAGAGGAACGCCGTGGCCAGCTGCATCCGGTACTCATTCGTGAAGCCCTCCGACGGCAGCCCCTGCATGCGCAGGGACCAGCGCGTCAGCTCCACGCCCACCTCGTCGGCCAAGCTCTTGGCCAGCGCTGGGACGGCCGCCAATGACAGTGTCTTGCCCTTCAGCGCTTGCTCCGTCTTCCGGGCGCGCCACGGGTAGGGAGCAATGCCTCCGAACACCACCACCGCCTCTTCTACTTCCAGCGACTTCGACAGCTGCAGCCGGCTGGCCCCGTTGAGGATGCTGTGCGCATTCACGTCTCGCAGCGCCACCTTCTGCGCCAGGACGACTTCGTTCTCCTTGCCGAACGGCACGTGGTAGGCCAGCAGCACGATGCTGTCCGCCAGCTTGGGGTTGGCGATGACCTGCTCCACCAGCTCCAGGGCCGTGGCGCGCCGCGGCTGGGCTGCCTCGCCTTCCTGCGTGTCCAGGTACTCGATCTGCGCGTCGATGGCGGCCAGCACCGTGAACACATCCGACGGGAACGGCTCGCCGGTGCCCTCGGCCATGTGCTTGAGCACCAGCATCGTGTTGCCGCCCAGCGACGCCGCGTTGCGGACGATCCGCCCGGCGGTCCGACGCGCCATGAAGCGCGTGGCCCCCAGCCGCGTCGTCTCCGGGTAGTCCGTCTCCTCGTGCTTCCGGGCCTGGGCCTCGCCCACGGAGAGCATCGTGCGCTCCAGCACCCGGATGAACTCGCTGTAGTTCATTCCAGCCCCGACGCGCAGCCCGCCCTCCGTCTCCTTGGGCTCCGCGTTCAGCTCCGGGATGGACCGGATGTCCAGGTAGATATCCGCCTCCAGGTACTCTTCTTTGTAGATGCCGTAGGCGGTGTTGGAGTGGACCAGGCGCACCTTCTTTCCCTGGAACTGGCGCATGAGGCGGGCCAGCTCCACCAGGCTGGTGGGGGTGCGCCACACGCGCGCGCCGTCGTCCAGTGACACGCCGCTGGCAGCCACCTGCGCCGCGGGCGGGAACGGAATCACGACGCGTGGGGCGGGGACCTGGTGCGCGGCGTAGTCATCCGGCAGGCACTCCATCCGGTTCTCTGCGTCCTCCTTCGTCCAGTCGGAGGCGAAGGTCTTCATCCCGGTGAGGATGGAGCGGTAGCCCGTGCAGCGGCACAGATTGCCGTCGAAGATCTCCTCGATCTCGCGCTTGGTGGCCTTGGGGTGGTTGGTGATGAACTCCGACATGTTCATCACGAAGCCCACGGTGCAGTAGCCGCACTGCGTGCCGTTGTTCATCGCCAGCCGGTGGGCCACCGGGTTCATGCCCTCGTGCGAGAACTCCGTGGGGTGGATCGGCACCTCCTGCCGAAGCTCCGCGGTCAGGGTCTGGGGCTGGGCCTTGTTGACGCGGGCGATCACCTCCAGGCGCTTTTTGTTGGCCGCCTGCTGAGCTTCCACCACCGCCGGCTGGGGTAGGGTCTGCAGCTCTGGCAGCGCGCCCCCGCGGGAGTAGAGGGCGGAGTGGGACAGGTTCCTGGGGTTCGGCCGCCGCGCGGCGCCCGTGCCCTCCACCGTCGTCACCACCAGGCCTTCCAGCGCCAGCACCGGGCGCAGGCAGGAGTTGATGGCGCGATGCTCGGCGTGGCGCTCCTTCTCGTTCCAATTCGAGAGGATGACGGTACAGCCACCGCATCCGCCCTGTCCGCAGGGCTTCTTCGGGCCCGCCAGCGCGACCTCGGGAGAGCGCAGATAATCAATCAGCAGCAGCTCCGGTGACGGGTCCTCGATGGTGACGGGCCTGCCATTGAGGAAAAACGACACTTGCTTGGCCATGAAGTCCTCGATGAAAAGGGCGGGACATTAGTGGTGCTTTTTCAACAAATCAATTGCCTGTATGGCCTGGTTTTGCCAAGAGTCTCACTTCCGCGCGGACCCGTCACGGTGACCGCGCTTTCACCTCTGGGGGCCTCCCATGCGGCGCATCGTCCCAAGTCTTGTCCTGGTCAGCCTGTGGTCCGCCTGCGTCCGTACGACGCCCGCGCCCTCCGAGGCCTCACAGCCGAAGAATCCGGCCGCCTCGTCCGTCCGCGCGGCTCCTGACAAGGTGGCCGAGGAGTTCAACCTGCGTCCCCTTGCGTCCGGAATCACGCCCAACGGGGCGAACGCCGCGGGCAGCCCCAACGGCGGCCCCGGCACGGCGGTCCCCTTTGGGTTCTATCTGCTGGCACTTTCCTGGGCTCCCAACTTCTGCTGTGGCCACCCGGACAAGGAGGAGTGCCAGGGTTTGAGTGGCAGTTTTGGAGCCACCCATCTGACGATCCACGGCCTCTGGCCGAGCTACACGGATGCGGAAGCCCAGCAGGCAGGGTCCCAATACGCCTGGCCCCAGTACTGCGCCCCCTACGGCTCCTGCACCTCGAAGAACCCTCCGTCCGGCTGCTTCCCGGATCCCTCCACCATTCCAGAGGCCATGAAAATCTATGGTCCCGGCTACGTGTCCGATAACGACTTCCTGGCGGACCATGAGTGGCCCAAGCACGGGAGCTGCACGGGCCTGGACTCCGGCACCTACTTCTCCTCGGCCATCACCGAGCTGAAGGCCCTGCCCGGTGACCAGGGGACCCCGGCGCTGCTGGCGCAAAACGTGGGCGGCACGGTGTCAGCCACGGAGCTGCGGGCTGCCTTTGGCTCCCCCGAGTCCGTCGTGCTCAGTTGCGACTCGAACTGCAACCTCACGCAGGTGGGCATCTGCCTGAAGAACACGGGCCTCGGTTCGGTCCCATCCCAAGTCCGGACCGCCTGCCCGAACAACACGACGCAGTCCGCTTACGACAACGGCTGTTTCGTTAATCATTGCCAGAACGTGACGATCCAGGCTGCGGGCCAGTGCTCCTCCGGCGGCTCCAGTTCCAGTGGGACGGGCGGCAAGTGCAGCAGCCCGAACCAGGGACCCTCATGTACTGAAGACTCGGCCTGTGTCTCCCAGGGCTACCTGCGTTGCGCGAAGTCAGGCTGCTGCACCACGGTTCCCCTCTAAACGCAACCGCGGCAAGACGGGACAGGAGATAACGCCCCATCGTCGCGGTCCTGTTCCAAGGCCTGCATCGCATAAGCCAGGTGTCAGTTCCCGGTCAGGGGAAGACACACGTCCGGCGCCTGGCGGATGCTGGGATGCGCGACGCCGTCAGCGTCCGTCACCGCTGGTGAGCTTCAGTCCAACGATGGAGATGAAGAGCAGCGCGAGGAAGAAGAGGCGCGACCCGGTGACCGGCTCGCGGAAGAGCACGATGCCAAGAATGGCCGCGCCCAAGGCCCCGATTCCCACCCATACAGCGTAGGCGGTGCCGATGGGCAGGCTTCGGGCTGCGAGCGCAAGCAAGCCGATGCTGGCGATGAGGGCGGTGACGGTGAAGAGACTGGGGAGGAGCTTGGAGAAACCATCGGTGTACTTGAGGCCGATGGCCCAGCAGACCTCCAGCAACCCGGCGACGACCAGGAGAACCCACGACATGACAGCACTCCTTCAGTAGGCGTCGTCTTGTCGTGACCGGGTACGGCGCACCTCTCGTCCGGGCCCGATGCGCTCTCCTAAGCCCATCGAACAGGGCGGCATATAACCACGCGCCGCGTCCCCGTCCAGAGGAGAGCAGCCGACGAGCCGAGCCCGCAAGGGGGAGCCGGGGCACGCACCTCGGCCAGCGGAAGCAGGGGAGGGGGCCCGGCCGCTCGCGTGCCCTCCGGGAATGCGTGCGGACGTTTATGGCCGAGTCGAGGGGGCTGCGGTTTAATCCGCGCCCCAGCGCGCCCCGAGTCCCCCCGGAGGGGCCCCCGACGGCGCGCTCAGACGAGAGAACCGTATGAATGCCCGTGCCCTGAAGATCGCCCCGTTCCTGTTCGGTTCGGGGCTGTGCGCATTGATCTACCAGACCGCGTGGCAGCGAGAGCTCCGGCTCATCTTCGGCGCCTCCACCGCGGCCTCGGCGGCGGTGCTCGCCATCTTCATGGCCGGCCTCGGCTTGGGCGGAGCGCTGCTGGGCTCTCGCGCCGACAAGCACCGCCGTCCCCTGGAGCTCTACGGCAACCTGGAGGCCCTCATCGCCGTGAGCGCGGCGCTGACCCCGGCCCTGGTGTGGCTGGCCCGCACGGTCTATGTGGCGCTCGGCGGCACCGTGTCGCTGGGGCTGGTGGGTGGCAGCATCGTGCGGCTGGTGCTCTCCGCGCTGCTGCTCGCCGTGCCTACGGTCCTGATGGGGGGCACCTTGCCCGCGGCAGCCCGCGCGGCGGAGACCCCCGATGACGTGCGGCGGCGCGCCCTGGCTGTGCTCTATGGCGTGAACACCCTGGGCGCCGTGGCTGGCGCCGCCCTGTCCACCTTCTTCCTCTTCGAAGTCTTCGGCACCCAGCAGACGCTGTGGCTGGCGTGTCTCGTCAACGGGCTGGTGGCCGTGGCCGCCCGCGTGGCCTCGCGCTCGCTGCCGGAGCAGAGTGTCCCCGCCGCCGCCCCCGTGGTGGCGCCCGAGACCGCTTCCGGAGCCGAGCCCGCAGCGGCCTCCGTGGCCAAGGCCCAGGTGGGGGTGGCGCCGCCCCGGTTCGTGCTGGGCGCCGCGGCGGCGGTGGGCTTCGCCTTCCTGCTGATGGAGCTCGTCTGGTACCGGATGCTGAGCCCGCTGCTGGGTGGCTCCACCTTCACCTTCGGCCTCATCCTCATCGTCGCGCTGCTGGGCATCGGCCTGGGCGGCGCGGCCTACGCGGCGTGGGGACAGGACCGGCCCGCGACGCTGCGCGGCTTCGCGCTCACGTGTCTGGCCGAGGCGCTCTTCATGGCGCTGCCTTATGCGCTGGGAGACCGCATGGCGGTGCTCGCGATGATGCTCCGGCCGCTCGAGGGATTCGGCTTCCTGGGGCTCGTGTCGAGCTGGGCCGTGGTGGCCTCGCTCGTCATCTTCCCGGCGGCCTTCATCTCCGGCGTGCAGTTCCCTCTGCTCCTGGCACTGCTGGGCCGCGGCCGGGAGAATGTGGGCCGCGAGGTGGGCCTCACGTACGCGTGGAACACGGTGGGCGCCATCATCGGCTCGCTGGCCGGTGGCTTCGGGCTGATGCCGCTGCTGACGGCGCCCGGAACGTGGAAGCTCGCGGTGGCGCTGCTGCTGGTGCTGGGGGGCGGCGCCTTCGTGCTCTCGCTGACGCGGGAGAAGCAGGCCGGCCGGCTCTGGCTGCCCGCCGCTGTGGGCGCTCTGGCAGCCGTCATGCTGATGCAGGAGGGCCCCACCGCGGGCTGGCGCCACAACCCCATCGGCGCGGGCCGGGCCCGGCTGGAGCGGCCCACCCTCAATACGCTGCGCACCTTCCTGGAGACGCCTCGCCGGGAGATGAAGTGGGAGTACGAGGGCCTCGAGAGCAGCGTGGGCGTCCGTCTCGTGGATGGGCCCTCGTTCTATGTGAACGGCAAGTCGGACGGAAACAGCATCGGCGATGCCTCCACCCAGGTCATGAGCGGCCTGGTGGGCATGCTGCTGCACCCGCAGCCGAAGCAGGCGCTCGTCATCGGCCTGGGCACCGGCAGCACCGCCGGGTGGATGGGCTCGGCTCCGGACATGGAGCGCGTGGACGTGGTGGAGATCGAGCCCGCCATCCTCAAGTTCGCCGAGCAGTGCTCTCCGGTGAACCAGAACGTCCTCTCCAACCCCAAGGTGCACACCTTCATCGGAGATGCGCGCGAGGTGCTGCTCGCCTCGCAGAAGCAGTACGACATCATCTTCTCCGAGCCCTCCAACCCCTACCGCGCCGGCATCTCCAGCCTCTTCACCCAGGACTTCTATCAAGCGGCGCGGCAGCGGCTGGCCCCCGGCGGCATCTTCATCCAGTGGCTCCAGGCGTATGAGATTGACGCCACGACGATGCGCAGCGCCTACGCCACGCTGGCCTCGGTGTTCCCGGCGGTGGAGACGTGGCAGACGAACAGCGCGGACCTGCTGCTCATCGCCACCGAGGCGCCGATCTCCTACGACGCGGACCGGATGCGGGCCCGGTTGACCCAGGAGCCCTTCCGCAAGGCCGCGCTCGTGGCGTGGCAGACGGACGAGCTGGAGGGCGTGATGGCCCACTACCTGGGCAACGACGCGCTCACCCGGAACCTGGCCGAGGGCCAGGAGGCGCTCATCAGCACGGACGATCGCTCCTTCATGGAGTTCGCCATCGCCCGGACGGTGGGCCGCCGGGAGTTCCTGTCGCTGCGGGTAATGCTGCGCGCGGGCGCCTCGTCCCTGCAGGCGAACCGGCCCACGGTGAGCCGCGGCTCGGTGGACTGGGAGCGCGTGGAGCAGCAGCGCATGCTTGCGGCGGCCTCCTCCCAGAACCTGCTGCTGACGCCGCCGCTGAAGTTCACCCGCTCCGTGCAGGAGCGCCGCGAGTTCCTGGAGCTGCTCTCCCGGGGTGACGCGGCGGGCGCTGTGCGCAGGTGGCGCGAGGCCGGGTGGCAGCCCAAGGGCCTGCTGGAGCTGACGATGGTGAGCCGCGCGCTGGCGCAGACGGCCGACGAAGCCGCGATGCCCTTCCTGGAGCAGCTGCGGACGCTGGCGCCCATGGAGGCGGATGTGCTGCTCGGCGAGCTGCGGCTGCGCCAGGGCCGGTGGACGGAGGCCTTCAACGCGCTGGATCAGGCCTACGACGCGCTCCGCCGCGAGCCCTGGGGCCAGCGCACGGTGACGAGCCTGCTGATGCAGGCCACGCAGGAGCTGGCGCAGAAGGAGCCCTCGCTGGGCCGCCGCCTGTATGCCCGCTTCGAGCAGCCCTTCGCCGCCTACGCCCTGGAGACGCAGCGCCACAAGGTGCGGCTTGCCCTGGCCAAGGTGCTGGACTGGCACGGGCTGTGTCAGGCGGCGCTCGAGCCCTACGCGCAGCACCCGCTGTGGCAGGAGCAGTTCCTCGCCGAGCGCTACGAGTGCTACGAGACCACCAAGAGCCCCCTGCGCGAGCAGGCCTTGGCCTCGCTCACCGAGTTCCTCGCGGACGAGCCTCCGCCGCTCTTCCAGCAGCTTGGCTCGGGCGCAGGTGGCCCGGAGGCCGCCCCCGCGGACGCCTCCCCGTCTGTCTCCGAAGACGACCTGCGCTGAGCCTTCGCGGGCCCGCCTCCGAGGCGAGGGGCGGGCTCAGGGCGTGAGAGCCGCTGGGAGATCGAGCACCATCCGGGTGCCGCTCCCGGGCTGGCTCTCCACCTGGAGGTGCCCGCCCCAGGACTCCACCAGTTGCCTGACGACAGGCAGCCCCAGGCCGGTGCCGGAGCCGGGGGGCTTGGTGGTGAAGAAGGGCTCGAAGATGCGGGCCAGCACCTCCTGCGTCATGCCCGGGCCGTTGTCCTTCACCCAGGCCTCGATGCGCCCGTCCACCTTGCGCTGCACGCCGGCCTCGATGGTGGGCCCGTTCACGGCCGTCACCGCGTCCGCGGCGTTGCCGAGCAGGTTGAGGAACACCTGCTGCGCATGCACGGGGTTGCCGCGGATGCGACAGTCCTCTCGCGACAGCACCAGGGAGACATGGGCGTGGCGGGTGCGCCCCGTGAGCCGCAGCATCTGATCGACTTCCTCCAACACGCGGCAGAGGTTGGCCTCGGGGACGGGACCCTCGTCGGGACGGGCGATGCGCAGCAGGGTGCGCGACAGCTCCGTGACGTGGTTGGACACGTGGGTGAACAGCTCCCGGGGATTCAGCTCCTCTCCTCCCACGGGAGGCGGCGTGATGCCGGGCCTGGACAGCTCGAGGGCGCTGCGCAGCACGTGGGCGATGTTGTTCAGCTCGTGGCTGACGCCCGCGGCGAAGGTGCCCAGCATGGCCAGCCGGTCCACCCGCAGCACCTGCTGGCGCAGCTGCTCCACCGTGGCGAGCGCGTGGTCCCGCTCGGAGGCCAGGAGCCGGTGGTAGGCGCGCACCTTGAGCAGGTTGGACACGCGCGCCCTCAGCTCGGCGCCATGCACGGGCTTGCGCAGGAAGTCGTCCGCTCCGACTTCCAGCCCTTGTACGAGGTCTCTCCGATCATCCATCGCCGTGACGAGGATGACGGGAACGTAGTCCGGGTGCAGGCGCTCCCGGAGGCGGCGGCACACCTCGAAGCCGTCCATCCCGGGCATCAGGACGTCCAGCAGCACCAGATCCGGGACTTCCTCCTCCACCGCCTCCAAGGCCTCCTCTCCGCTCGCGCAGCCACGGAGGCGGTAGTCCATGGGTTGCAGCAGGGCCTCGGCCGTGGTGCGGCTGAGGGTGTCGTCATCCACGACGAGCACTCGCGGCGTTTCGCACATGGAGCGGCTCACAGAGGACTCAGAGGAGAGCAGCTTTGAAGCCATTTCCCTGGATTATAGCAGTCCCAAGGAAGGCGCTTCTTCCCTCTAGGCCGTATCAAGACGAGAAGTGAAACCTACCCGTGAGGGTATGCCTTACCGGTTCTCTGGAAAGGTTGCGTAGAATCGTCACTCGCGGGTCAGCGCCCCTGTGCCCGCGTCTTCGAGGAGAGACCGCCTTGCGTTTCCCGCGACTTGTGTGGTGGCTCCTGGCCCTGGGACTGGGGCTGGCGGCGTGCAGCGACTCAGGCAAGCTGGCGGTGCAGGGGGTCGCCGCCCCCTCGAAGGCCGTTGAAGCCACGCCCACGCCCGCGCCCACGGTCCGGAAGGTGGCGCTGGTGATGAAGACGCTCACCAACCCGTTCTTCGTCGAGATGGAGCGCGGCGCCCGCAGGGCGGAGAAGGAGCTGGGCCTCGAGCTGCTGGTGAAGACGGCCTCGCAGGAGACCTCCATCGAGCAGCAGATCCAGATCGTCGAGGAGCTGATCCGGATGAAGGTGGAGGCCATCGTCATCGCGCCAGGAGACTCGCAGCGGCTGGTGCCAGTGCTGAAGGCCGCGCAGGACGCGGGGATTCCCATCATCAACATCGACAACCGGCTGGATCCCGAGGCGCTGAAGAAGCACGGGCTGATCAGGGTCCCCTTCGTCAGCGTGGACAACGCGAAGGCGGCGTACGAGTCGGCGCGGTTCATCGCGCGGCAGGTGAGCAAGCCCACGCAGGCGGTCATCCTCGAGGGCATTCGCAGCGCGGACAACGCACGCCAGCGCAAGGAGGGCGCGGAGCGGGCGTTCAAGGAGAACCCGCTGATTCGCATCGTCGCGATGGAGACGGCGAACTGGAAGATCGACGAGGGCTATGAGGTGTCCCGGAAGCTGTTCATGGCCCACCCGGACATCACGCTGGTGTTCTGCGCCAACGACATGATGGCGCTGGGGGCGCTCAAGTACCTGAAGGAGGCCGGCAAGCAGGGCGTGAAGGTGGCGGCGTATGACGCGCTCGACGAGGCGCGCGCGGCGGTGAAGGCGGGGACGCTGGCGGTGACGGTGGACCAGCAGGCCGCCGAGCAGGGCTATCGGGGCATCCTCCTGGCCCACCGGGCACTCGAGGGCGAGTCGCTGCCCGAAGTGACGCTCATCGATACGCGGCTCGTGACGGTGGAGGCGGTGAAGTAGCCCTGTCCCGGCTCCCTGTGGCGCTCCGCTCCTCCATCACCTTCAAGCTGATCGGCTACCTGCTGGCCGTGAGCGTGGCGCCGTTGCTCATCTTCGGCGTGACGTCCTACGAGCTGGCGCAGCGGGCCATGCTCCAGCTGGCCAGCGAGTCCAACGCGCGGCTGCTGGCGGACCAGCGCGACTACCTGCTGCTGCAGTCGGAGCAGCTGGCGAGTCTGGCCACCAACATCGCGGGCGTGGAGGACATCGGCAACGCGCTGGCCTCGGCCGAGGTGAACGACAGCTATTCGGCATTGGTGACGCAAGCGAAGGTGGGCTACATCCTGAGCGGCTACAGCAGCCTCAAGGGGCTGGTGTCCATCGATCTGTTCACCCCGCAGGGCCAGCACTTCCACGTGGGAGATACGCTGGACACCTCCACGGTGCTCACGGAGCTGAGCAAGCGGCTGTACGCGGCGACGCTGGCCTCGAAGCAGTCCATCGTCTGGCACGGGGTGAAGGACAACGTGAACGCGGCCTCGGCCCACCGCAAGGTGCTGGTGGCCACGCGGTTGATCCGGCGGGTGGATCCGGCGCACCTGGAGCCCGAGCCGGTGGGCATCGTCGTCATCAACTCGTCCATCTCGCACCTGTACGAGCACTTCCTGGGGCTGGACCTGGGGGTCGGCAGCTACCTGATGGTCGCCGACAACGAGGGGCGCCTGCTGTTCCACCCGGACAAGAGCCTGATCGGTGAACCCCTGCTGCTCGAGTTCCAGAGGCTGCTGGCGGGGGCGAGCGGCACCGTGGCCCTGGAGCTGGGAGGGCAGGAGGTGCTGCTCAACCACCTGCGTGTGGAGGAGCTGAACTGGCAGGTGATCAGCATCGTGCCGCACGCCACGCTGACAGCGCCCATGGCGAAGATTGGCAACGCGTGGTGGGCCGTCCTGGTGGCGTGCTTCGCCGCGATTGGCGCGGTGGCGGTGCGCTACTCGCGGCGGGTGGTGGAGCCCATCCGCGCCATCTCCGGGGGCTTCCAGGACATTCAGGAGGACCGTCTGGACCGGGTCCGGCCGCTGTCACCGGCGCCCACGGAGGATGAGATCTCGGAGATGGTGAGCTGGTTCAACGCGTTCCTGGACAACCTGAACGCGCGGCGGCGCTCGGAGGAGGAGCTGAGGCAGGCGAAGGAGGCGGCCGAGAGCGCCAACCGGTCCAAGGGCGAGTTCCTGGCGAACATGAGCCACGAGATCCGCACGCCGATGAACGCCATCCTGGGGATGACGCAGCTGGCGCTGGAGGCGGAGTCTCCCCAGGAGCGGCGGGACTTCATCCTGAAGGCGCGGCGCTCGGCGCAGTCGCTGCTGGGGATCATCAACGACATCCTGGACTTCTCGAAGATCGAGGCAGGCAAGCTGGAGCTGGAGAGCGTGCCGCTGTCCTTGAGTGAGCTCGCCGCCGAGCTGGCGGACGTGTTTGCCAGCTCGGCGCGAGACAAGGGGCTGGAGCTGCGCTTCGAGATGTCTCCTGAGCTCCCGAATGCCCTGTCGGGAGACCCGCTGCGGCTGCGGCAGGTGCTGCAGAACTTGATCAGCAACGCGCTGAAGTTCACCGACTACGGCCAGGTGGTGGTGCGAGGGCAGCCGGTGTCTACCGAGGGAGACCGGGTGGTCTGCCGGTTCACCGTGAAGGACACGGGCATCGGCATCGCGGCCGAGCACCTGCCGCGCCTCTTCCAGTCCTTCTTTCAGACGGACAGCTCGGTGACGCGCCGCTACGGAGGCACGGGGCTGGGGTTGGCCATCAGCAAGCGGCTGGTGGAGATGATGGGGGGCCGCATCGGCGCGGAGAGCGCGTCTGGGAGGGGCAGCTGCTTCTGGTTCGAGCTGCCCCTGGCCCGGGTCTCCGGCAACGAAGTCCCCAGAGGAGAGCCGGAGCCCTCGCTCCCGCGGGGGGCGAGGATCCTGCTGGTGGAGGACAACCCGCTGAACCAGGAGGTGGCGCTGCACTTCCTGAGGAAGGCGGGGCTGGAGGTGGTGGTGGCGGAAAATGGCGCTGAGGCCCTGGAGCGTGTGGCTCAGGGCCGTTACGACGCGGTGTTGATGGACTGCCAGATGCCGGAGATGGATGGATACGAGGCCACGCGGAGCATCCGCGCGATGCCCCAGGGCTCCCAGTTGCCCATCATCGCCATGACGGCCAATGCGCTGGCGGGCGATCGCCAGCGCAGCTTGGACGCGGGCATGAACGATCACCTGAGCAAGCCGATCGATGCCAGCCGGCTCTACCAGACGCTGGCGAGGTGGCTCGCGCAGCCCTCGCGAGGCGAGGCGCCGCGGGAGCCATCCCCTGCCGAGGAGTCTCGCACGATGAACCGCCCGGATCCGCGGCATGTGAACCTGGACGACGCGCTGGCCAACCTGGACGGGGACATGGCCCTGTACCGGCGGGTGGTGGGGCTGTTCCTGGTGGATGCGCAGGTCTGCTGGAAGCGCTTCCAGGCAGCGGTGGCGGCGGGGGACCGTGAGACGGCCACCCGGGCGATCCACACCTTGAAGAGCTTGGCGGCCAGCGTTGGCGCCGAGGCCCTGAGGGACCACTCCCGGACGCTGGAGGCGGCCTCGAGGGAGGGAGACGCGCCCGCCGTCAAGTCAGGGACTCCCGCGGTGGAGCAGGAGCTGGGGCAGGTGCTGGCGGCGCTTCAGGCCTTTCTGCAGGCTTCCCCCGGGTAGTGGCCACCTGGCCCGGTATGATGGAGTGAACGCCCGCTTGGGAAGCCACCTTCGGAGAACGCCATGTCCCTGCCCATTCCCCGCTTTCATGAGGACGCTCGCGCGGGGCAGCTCTACCTCGAACGTGCCGCTGACGTGGCCAAGGAGGCCCGGCTCTATGCCGAAGCGAACCGCATCCGCCCCGCCCGCGAGGACAAGGTCCGCATCGCCGCCTTCGGCATCGACGTACAGGTGGCTTTCTGCACCCCCGGCGCCAGCCTCTTCGTCCCCGGAGCCGTGGAGGACACCCAGCGCACCCTTCGCTGGCTCTACGCGAACCTGGGGCGCGTCACCGAGCTCGTGTTCTCGCTGGATACCCACCGGGTGTTCCAGATCTTCCACCCCTCGTGGTGGCAGGACGCGGGCGGGCAGCCGCCTCCGCCGCTCACGGTCATCACCGCCGATGACATCCGCCAGGGCCGCTGGCGCCCCACGCGCCACCCGGAGGAGAGCCTCGCCTACTGCGAGCGGCTCGAGACCAGCGGCAAGTACGTGCTCACCGTGTGGCCGTTCCACGCGCTGCTCGGAGGCCTGAGCCACTCGTTGGTGCCCGCCATGTACGAGGCCAGCTTGTTCCACGCGCTCGTGCGCGACACGCCCACCTGGTTCGAGCTCAAGGGCGAGCACCCGCTCACGGAGAACTACTCCGTGCTCTCGCCCGAGGTGACCGAGGTGCGAGGCCAGAAGGTCGGTGAGTTCAACACCCGCCTCTTCGACCACCTCATGTCCTTTGATCGTGTGTACGTGTTCGGGCAGGCCAAGTCCCACTGCGTGCTGTCCACGCTGAGGGACCTGCGCCAGCACATCGAGCGCACGGATCGCTCGAAGATGGGCCGCGTCGTCATCCTCGAGGACGCCATGAGCCCGGTGCCCGCGCCGCCGCTGGATCCGCTGCCGGCCGCGCTCGACTTCCCGCGCGTGGCGGATGAGGCGGTCCGCGAGTTCCAGCAGGCGGGCATGCGCGTGGCGCGGACCACGGATCCCCTCGACGTGTGAGCCAGGTTCCTCGCTGGGGGATCGTGCTGGCTGTGGCGCTCTGCGTGCGCGGGGCGTACCTGCTCACCGCGCACGGCCCGGCCTTCGAAGCGCCGCTGATCGACGCGGACTACTACGACTTCCTGGGCGAGCAGCTGGCGCGCGGGCAGGGCTTTCCCGAGGGGCCCTTCTGGCAGCCGCCGCTGTACCCGATGCTGCTGGGCGCCCTGTACTGGCTCGGTGGGCACAGCTTGTGGTGGCCGAGGCTGCTGCAGGCGGTGCTGGGCTCTCTCACCGCCGTGCTCGCCGCGAGGGTGGCATGGCGCCTCTCGGGCCGCCCGGCGGTGGAGCTGATCGCGGGGCTGCTGGTGGCGCTGCATGGGCCGCTCGTCTTCTATGACGGGGAGCTGCTGTCCACCTCGCTCGGCACGTTCCTGGGCGCCGCGGCGCTCTGGCTCGCCGTGCGCGAGCCTCCCTCCGGGTGGATGGCGCTGGCGTGTGGGGCGTGCATTGGCCTTGGGGCGCTCGCGGTGGCGCCGCTGCTGCTGCTCCTGCTTCCGCTGGGCTGGGCGGTGGCGCGGAGCCGGCCGATCCGAGCCGCGCTCTGTGTCGTGGCCTGTGCCGCCCCGGTGCTCTGGGCCACGGCCTTCAACCACTCCCGCACGGGAGAGTGGCTGCTCATCTCCGCCAATGGAGGCATCAACCTCTGGCTGGGCAACAACGCGGACGTGGACCGGAGCATGGCCATCCGTCCGGGTGCGGCCTGGGAGGCGCTGGTGGATGAGCCCTCGCGCCAGGGCTTCCATACGCCCGGCGCCCAGGATCGCTACTTCACGCGGAAGGTGTTCGTCTTCTGCCGCGAACAGCCTCTCCGCTGCGTGAGCAACCTTATATGGAAGGCCCGGCTGCTGCTCGTGGCCCGCGAGCTGCCTCGCAATGAGGACCTCTATGTCGTGCGCTCCCAGTCCCCGGTGCTCTGGGCGCTGACCGCGAGGCCTGGGGGCGTGGCGCTGCCGTATGCGCTGCTGTGGCCGCTCGCGGCGGTGGGCGGCGTGGCGCTCTGGCGCAAGCGGAAGGAGGGCGCCGAGCAGGCCCGCAGAGCGCTCACCGTGGCGGGGACCGCGCTCATGCTGGCGGCTCCGTCCATTGTCTTCTTCGTCTCCGGCCGCTACCGCGCGCCACTGGCGCCGATGCTGTGCGTGCTCGCGGCGCTGGGGCTCCTCGTGCTGTGGGAGTCGCGCGGGGCTGCGCGCGCTGTGCCCGTGGGGGTGGCGCTGGCGGTGCTCGGGCTCTCTCTGTGGCCCGTGCGGCTCGCGGTGGACTCCGTGAACTTCGAGGCTGAGCTTCAGTACGCGGTGGGTGGACGCCGAGCCCGGCTCGGGGACGATGCAGGGGCCGTGGAGGCGTGGCGGCTCGCCGTGGAGCGCAAGCCGGACTACCTGGAGGCGGGCTTCAACCTCGGGCTTGCGCTGGAGCGCCTGGGACGGCCCGAGGAGGCGGTCCGTGCCTACCAGTCCCTGCTGCGCTGGTACCCCAGCGAGCCTCTCTTGCGGGAGCGGCTGGCCCAGCTGCGCGACGCCGCGAACGGTGGTGCCAGCCCCTGAGGCCTGGTCCTCTCGCTACATCGAACCGCCAGAGCCCAGGTGCTCGTCCCCGGCTTCCCGGTCGTGGCCGCGATCCCGTTCGTCGTGCGGCTTCATGTGCCGGGCGGTGGAGGCCCAGCGCGCGGCGGCCTCCCGGAGCGCCCGCACCGCGGCCTCCTTGTCGAACGGCGGACTGCCCAGCTCGATGATCTCTTGGAACAGCGTGGTGTCCAGCCCCTCCTCGTGGACGGTCGAGCCCACGAAGAGCACCACCGGCTTGCCCAGCTCCTTGGCCGTGCGCGCCAGGGCGGCCGGCCCCTTGCCCAGGGTGGTCTGCCGATCGAAGCGCCCCTCGCCGGTGAGCACCACGTCCGCCACCGCCACTCGCCGCTCCAGCCGGAGCCCATGGGCGACCAGCCGGTACCCGGAGGCGATGTTCGCCCCCGCCAGCACCGCCAGCCCGTACCCGAGCCCTCCGGCCGCTCCCGCGCCCGGCACCCGGATGAACTCGGGCGCGAGCCCCTGCGCGAACCAGGCCAGTGCCTCCTCCAGCTGCTCCACCGTCTGAGGATCCGCGCCCTTCTGCGGCCCGAACAGCTGCGAGGCGCCATTGGGGCCCAGCAGCGGGGCCGTCACGTCCGTGGCCGCCAGCAGCTCCACCTCCGTGAGCCGGGGGTGCCGCTGGGTGATGTCCACGCGCGCCATCTGCCGGAGCGCGGCGCCACCCGGAGGCAGCAGCTGGCCCTGCGCATCGAGAAAGCAGTAGCCCAGCGCCGTGAGCGCCCCGGCCCCGCCGTCGTTCGTCGCGCTGCCACCCATGCCGACGATGATCCGCGAGCAGCCCGCATCCAGCGCCGCGCGGATCAGCTCCCCCGTGCCATACGTGGACGCGCGCCGGGCATCCCGCTCCTCGGGGCGCAGCAGCGACAGCCCCGAGGCCGCGGCCATCTCGATGATCGCCGTCCGTCCGGACTCCAGCAGCGCCCAGGCTGCCTGGACCGGAGCGCCAAGCGGGCCCTGCACGGTGAGGACCCGTTGCTCTCCAGCGCCTCCCGCGAGCAGCGCGTCCACGGTACCGGGCCCGCCATCCGCGAGCGGCGCGACATCGAGGAGGACTTCGGGAGCGGCTTCCTGGAGCCCGGCCTGGAGAGCCTCGGCCACCTCGGAGGCGGTGAGAGTCCCCTTGAACTCCTGAGGGGCAACGAGCCAGCGAAGCGTCACGGGTCGGTCTTCGCTTCCTTGGTCGGCTCCACCGTCACCTGTCCGGGCAGGGACAGGGCGACACATTGGCTCTTGAACCCGTCCTCCACGCACTGCTCATGGTCCTTGCACCGGCCGCGGCAAGGCAGGGCGACGCAGTAGCCCGTGTTGGGATCGCACGTGGTGCCCGGGGCACACGCTGAGAAGCACCCGCCCTGTGAGCGCGACACGCCCGAGGCAGCCACCGCCACGGTGGTGTTGATGATGGCCGCAGCTACTGTGTTCGAGCCTCCGCTGGCGCACCCCGCCAGCAGCGCCAGCAACGCCCCTGCAGCCCACGTCTTCCATGAACGACGGCTCATGATTGCTCCTCCGAGGAGAGGGCCTCGGTGTGCCACTCCAGTAGGGGCCGCGGCCCTGTCAGGCCCGGCCTCACGCGTTGAGAGACAGCCTCGAGCCGCCGCAGCAGCGCATCGACCGTCTCCACGGGCTGGCGAGCGGGGCCCCGGATCCGCTCGCAGAAGAAGGTGCGGCAGCCAAAGGGCCGATCCGCGTAGGCGGTGCACCGCAGGCCCGAGGCATCCAGGTACGGGCAGCCCCCATCCGCGCGCTTCGGTGGAAGCGGACGGTGAGCGGAGAGCAGCTTCCACTCCGGGTACCAAAGCCACGGCTGGCGCTGAGTCTTCGCGAGCTGGCAGCACTCGCCGCTGGCGGGGCAGGAGAAGGGGGCGTAGGCGGCATCCGCCTGCCGGTAGATGGCACGCAGCTCGCTGAGGGCGCGCGCCTCGGCGATCGCCGAGGTGGCAGGGGCCTGCTCCTCATCGTCCCAGTCGCGCGCTCGCATCCGCAGTCCCTTTTTCTCACACCGGGGGGGCCGCGGTCGAATGCGGCGGGCTCACAGCACCCGCAGGACGAAGCACTTCAGGTAGCGCGTCTCCCGCAAATTCAGGAGTACCGGGTGATCCTTGCCCGCACCCCGGCGCTCGATGATCTGCACGCGCCGGCGCGCATCGGCCGCAGCGGAGGCCAACATGTCCTCGAAGGCCTGCTCATCCACGTGGTACGTGCAGCTGGCGGAGATGAGGTAGCCGCCGGGGCGGAGCAGCTGCATGGCGCGCAGGTTGATCTCTTTGTACCCGCGAAGCGCGGCTGCCACGGCATCCTTGTTCTTCGCGAACGAGGGTGGATCCAGGACGATGGTGTCGTAGCGCTTGCCCTCGTCCACCGAGTCGCGGAGGAAGTCGAAGGCGTTGGCGACGACGACGTCCAGGTTGGTGAGGCGGTTGGCGGCGGCGTTGTCGCGCAGCTGGGCGCTGGCGGCCTCGGAGATCTCCACGGCGGTGACGCGCTGGGCGCGGGTGGCGAGCTGGAGCGCGAAGCCGCCCACATAGGAGAAGCAGTCCAGCGCCTCGCCGAAGGCGTACTGCGAGGCCATGACGTGGTTCTCGCGCTGGTCGAGGAAGGCGCCGGTCTTCTGGCCCTCGAGCAGATCGGCGCGCATGCGCACGAGGCCCTCGTCGAAGGAGACGGGGCCGGGCAGCTCGCCGCGCAGCACGGTCTTCTCGGGCTGCAGGCCCTCCAGGGCGCGCACCCCTACATCCGAGCGGTTGACGATAGCGCGGGGGGAGAACAGCTCGGTGAGCAGATCGGTGATGAGCTCCTTGCGGGCCTCCATGGCGGGCACGAGGAACTGCACGCTGAGGTAGTCCCCGTAGCGGTCCACCACGAGCCCGGGGAGCTGGTCCGCCTCGCCGTGCACCACGCGGTAGGTGCGCTCGCCGGGGAGGGCTTTGCGGCGCAGGGCATCGGCCGAGACCAGGCGCTGGCGGAAGAAGTCCACGTCGACGGGGATGTCCTCGTAGGAGAGCCAGCGCAGGGAGATCTTCGAGTGCTTCGAATAGAAGGCCTTGCCGATGAACCAGCCGCGCCCGTCGGTGACGCGCACCACCTCGCCGCCGGGGAGGCCAGGGTCACCGTTGAGGTCGGCGCGGTAAATCCACGGGTGGCCAGCCTGCCAGCGCTCGACGCCGCGGCGCAGGAGCTGGACCTGGGGGATGGGGGCGGCCTCGGCCGTGCTGGGGGCGGGGGGGCCTTCCGCTCTTCTGTCCGGGCGTGGTGGGCATGGTCGTGGCGCGGCGTATACTGCCAACCCGCGTGAGATACGAGCTGCTCCTTCAGACAATGGTTCCCGGGACGCCGTATGACAGCACCCGGGTGGACGCCCTCCTTGGGGAGAAAGGGGCGGTCGCTCGCCCCGACGGGGTACGGGTGTGGCGCCTCAAGAACGGGGACGTGGAGGTGAGCGAGCTGCGCGAAGGCGGGCAGCTCGTCGCCACGGAGCTGCGCATCCCGCTGTCGGACCGGATGGATCTGGCCCGCGAGGTGGTGGAGGAGGGCGCGGCGCTGGCCGCGGCCGCCGAGGTGCGCCTCGTGGATCCGCAGCTGGGCCGGGCCCTGAGCGCCAATGACGCGGGCGCGGTGGCGGACCAGTTCCTGCGCACGGCGCGCTACGCGGGGGAGATGATGGGGGTGTCCGAGGCGGTGGCCGCCAGCTACGCCGCGCCGCCGGAGGGGATGCCCACGGGGCTCAAGGTCCTGCTGGTGATTGGCGGAGGGTTCTTCCTGCTGTACCTGCTGGTCGACAAGCTGCTGAGTCAGATGGGAGGCTAGAGGCTGGACGTAAGGGCGGAAAAAGCAGCGGCGGCGCATTAAAGAGGGGGCGTGTCGAAATACCTCTTCCTCGCGTTGGCCCTGCCGTTCGTGGAGCTGTACCTGCTGCTCACCGTGGGCAGGCAGCTCGGCGTGGCACCGACATTGGGGCTCCTCCTGGCGGCGGGCCTGATGGGCAGCTGGCTGGCCAAGAAAGAAGGCCTGCGCGTGCTGCGCAAGTGGCAGACGGCGCACGCCGAGGGGCGAGTCCCCGAGGAAGGCCTGGTCAGTGCCGCACTCGTCTGGGTGGGTGGGGTGCTGCTCATCATCCCGGGCTTCGTGACGGATGCGATGGGGCTCTTCCTGCTGCTGCCTCCGGCGCGGCGGTGGCTCTCCAGGCGTTTCCGCCGTGGGGTCGAGCGCCGCATGCAGCAGGGGACGCTGCGGGTGACCCCCTTCGGAGGAGCCGTCCACCCGGAGCGTGCCCCCGGGCCGCCGCGCCCCACGCTGGAGGAGACGGTGGGGGAGGGGGCCTCCAGACCTCCCCGGAAGGCCCTGGGCGAGGAAGAGGCCGAGTTCACCGAGGAAGGCCCCAAGCCCTGACGGCCCACCGCGCTTCGCTCAGAGGTGCTTGTAGAAGACCGTCGTCCCGCAGAACTCGCCCGTGGGCAGCAGGGCGTACTTGGGGATCTCGCCCACCCGCTGCCACCCGGCCCGCGCGTAGAGCCGCTCCGCGTCGCTCCCCGTCACCGTGTCCAGCACCAGCACCGTCTTGCCCTCCTTGCGCGCCTCGTCGTCGATGGCCTCCATCAGCCGCTGAGCTACGCCGCGGCGGCGGGCCTTGCGGTGCACGAGCATCTTCGCCACGTCGCCTCGGTGCGGCTGGTTGTCCGGCATCGCGAGCACCAACTGCACTGTGCCGATGAGCTGCTCCTCTCCGTCCTCGGCAACGAGCAGCACCCGCTCCCCCCGCGCGACGCCAGCGGCGACACCTCGCCAGAACGCCACGGCCTTCTCGCGAGGCAGCGGCCACAAGAAGCTCACGGACGCGCCGCCCTCGACGCAGTCGAGCAGCACATCCGCCAGCGCCTCCACAGAGGCGGCGGCCTCGCTGGCGCTGAGCCGCCGCACGTTCACATCCTGGATCATACGGAATTTGGGTCCCACCCACGGAAAACTGGAGGATAACGCGGACGCAGTCCTTCACCCGTGGAGACTCACCATGAAGATGCGTTCCTCCCCTTGGCGCGCCGCGGTTGCTGCGGCCCTCACCGCCGCGAGCGGCGCCGTGCTCGTCCCTGCCTCCGCTCTGGCCGCCGCGCCCCAGGTCAAGACCCAGGCTCCGGGCTACTACCGCATGATGCTCGGTGACTTCGAGATCACCGCCCTGCTCGACGGCACCGTCGACCTGCCGTTCGACAAGCTGCTGACCAACATCAAGCCGGACCCGCTCAACAAGGCCTTCGCGCGTGCGGGCCTGAAGTCGCCCGTGGAGAGCTCCACCAACGCCTTCCTGATCAACACCGGCTCCAAGCTGGTGCTGGTCGACACGGGCGCTGGCAACCTCTTCGGCCCCACGCTGGGCAAGCTCCAGAACAGCCTGAAGGCGGCCGGCTACCAGCCGGAACAGATCGATGCCGTGCTCATCACCCACCTGCACCCGGACCACCTGGGCGGTCTGGTCGCCGGTGACAAGCTCGCCTTCCCCAACGCCACCCTGCACCTGGCCAAGGCCGAGGCGGACTTCTGGACCAACGCCGAGAATGCGAAGAAGGCCCCCGCCGAGGCGCAGTCGATGTTCCAGCAGGCCTCGACCATGCTCACCCCGTACTCCACCGCTGGCAAGCTCAAGCCCTTCGAGGGTGACACCGAGCTGGTGCCCGGCATCAAGGCCCTCAACACCCCCGGCCACACCCCGGGCCACAGCGTCTACTCCGTGGAGAGCAAGGGCCAGAAGCTGGTGCTGTGGGGCGACCTGATGCACATCGCCGCCGTGCAGTTCCCCGACCCGTCGGTCACCATCCAGTTCGACAGCGACTCGAAGGCCGCCTTGGCCCAGCGCAAGAAGGCCTACGCGGACGCCGCCAAGAATGGCTACTGGATTGGCGCTGCCCACCTCCCGTTCCCGGGCATCGGCCACATCGCTCCCGAGGGCAAGGGCTACGTCTACTTCGCGGCTCCTTACACCAACAAGTTCTAGCGCGGTGCGCGCCGCTGTGACGGCGCTGCACGCAGGCCGCTGAAAGCGAAGGGGCCTCCGAGAGGAGGCCCCTTTTTTCATGCTTGGCAGTGGAGCCCGGGGCCTCAGCGGGCGAAGCGGCGGCGGGCGCGCAGGGCGAGACCGGCCAGCGCCCACAGCATCAGGCTCGAGGAGCCGATGGGTCCTGCGCCGCAGCCGCCGCCGCAGCCGCCAGCTCCCCCTCCACTTTCGTCGCAGGCATCCCCCACGCCGTCGCCATCCGAGTCCAGCTGATCGGGGTTGGCCACCAGCGGGCAGTTGTCCGTGGCATTGGCGACGCCGTCCTTGTCGGTGTCGTTGTCCACGTCGCAGACATCCCCCTTGCCGTTCCCGTCGCTGTCAGCCTGGTCCGTGTTGGGAATGAATGGGCAGTTGTCCCATTCATCGGCCACGGTGTCGTTGTCATCGTCCGAGTCGCAGGCGTCGCCCTGCTCGTCTTTGTCAGCGTTGGCCTGATCCGGGTTGGGGACGAGAGCGCAGTTGTCGGTGACGTCGGGCACGGTGTCGTTGTCACTGTCGGTGTCGCTGTCGCAGGCATCGCCGATGGAGTCGCCGTCGGTGTCGCGCTGGTCGGTGTTGGCGACGAGGGGACAGTTGTCCTGCGGGTCCGCGATGCTGTCGTTGTCGTCGTCCGAGTCGCACGCATCGCCAATGGAGTCGCCGTCGGTGTCGTGCTGGTCGGCGTTGGATTGGGACGGGCAGTTGTCGGACAGGTCCGCCGTGCCATCGTTATCGTTATCGGGATCGCAGGCGTTGCCCAGGCCGTCGGCGTCCGAGTCGGTCTGATCCGCATTGGGGTGGAGAGGGCAGTTGTCCTGGCCATTGGGCAAGGCGTCGTTGTCGGCGTCGGGGTCGCAGGCATCGCCCTGAGCGTCATGGTCCTGGTTCTCCTGGCCCGGATTGGGGACGGTGGGGCAGTTGTCGGCGGAGTTCGGCACGTTGTCGTCGTCGATGTCCGGATCCTCGCAGTAGTCCGGCTGGCCGTTGCCGTTGGTGTCCGGAGCGCCTGTGAGGGTGAACACCTCATGGGTGGTGACGGACGTGCCCGTGCTTCCACCCAGGGTGCGCAGGCGGCAGTGGGTCACGGTGGCCCCCAGCTCGCGGCGCGCCGTGGGGAACCCCGTGAGGGAGGTCCACTCCTGGGTGTTCACGTTGAACATGTAGACGGTGTCGAAGAGGGGCGTGCTCTCGTTGTTGTAGGAAGTCGATCCGCCGAGCACGAAGAACCGGCTGCGATCCGTCGAGACGGCTTGGCCGAACGAGTTCGCTGCCGCCGGCATGGCCGGGCCCGTGGTCCACGTGTTGGTGGTGGGGTTGTAGATGTAAGTCCCCGCGGTCGCGGCGGAGGCGTCCTGGCCGCCCACCACGTAGAAGCGCCCGTCCGAGCCCCGGAAGGCCCCATGCTGCCTGCGCCCTCCGGGCATGCTCGCGCCCGTTGTCCACGTGTTGGTGGAGGGCGTGTAGATCTGCGTCACGGCGCTCGCGGACCCATTGGTCTCTCCACCGAAGACGTAGAGCTTGCCGTCCGATCCAAAGTCGCCCCGCGTCTCCCACTGCGGCGTGGGCATGGAGGCCAGGGGAGCCCACGTGTCGGTGCTCGGGGTGTACGCGTAGACCGCTCCGATGCTGCCCCAGCCCGCGAAGCCTCCGTAGACGTAGATGCGGCCATCCGGTCCCAGCGATGCGCCCATGCCGCGGTTGTTGATGGGAAGGGGCGCGCGGGTGATCCAGGTGTGGGTGACGGGATCGAACTCGTCGTGGGCGTTGGTATCGAAGGCGCCGCTGTCGCCCCCGCCGATCGCGTGGATGCGGCTGGTGGCATCGGGGATGATCACGCCCTGGGTATGGGCGTGAGGCAGGGCCGTCCCGGGGGTCCACTGAGCACTGGCGGGAGCCGAGAGCAGCAGGCCCAGGGCCGCCAGCAAAGAGGAACAGACAGCGGAGATCCGAGAGGAGGAGGAAGAACGTCGCACTCGTGCGGTCCTTTCAAAAGAGGCGGCGGGACCGTAGAGGACGCGATAAGGCTCCGTGGACTGATCCATGGTACGGGGAGAGCGTTGTGCTCCACCCGTTTCATCTGGTGTGTTTGCGCCATGAGCCCTTCTTCGAGGCCGTGTCCCACCCGCGGCTGGCAGCGCGTGATCACCGTCTCCTTCACCGCTCTCCTCGTGGCTGTCCTCTTCGTTCGCTGCCAGGTACCGGTGCTCTCCTCCGATGCTCCGGCCGAGGCTCCGCCCCTCGAGCGCCCGGCACCGTTCGATGTGAACGCGGTCGTTCGCGGCGTGAGCCTGCGTTTTCACGCCTCTTCTCAGGGCTACGAGCACGTGGGGTCGGTGTTCCGCGCGGGAGTGAGTGAGGCAGGGCGTCTCACGCTCGGCGCTTCCGTGGAGAACGTGACAGGTTCCGCTACCTCGCCCGCCCCGGCTTTCGAGGTGGAGACGGTGCGCGTGACGCGAGGCTTCTCGGCATTGGCAACGTCGTCCCGGACGGTGCTCGCGGGCGACGGCGCGGTGCACATCGAGCGCGGTGCGGTGCGGGAAGTGCTTGCCAGCTCGGAGGCGGGCATCGAGCAGAGCTGGACCTTCGAGGAGCTCCCTTCAGGAGAGGGCGCGCTGCGAGTAGAGGTATCGGTGAGCGGACAGCCATTCCGCACCGAGAGCGGCCAGGGGCTTCACTTCTCCGCGGCTCCGGGAGGGCCCGGCTGGCGCTACGGACTGGCGACGTGGGTGGACGCGGACGGCGCGCGCACGGGGCTGACTCCTCGGTACGAGGGCGGACGCATCGTGATCGAGGTGCCGGCCGAGGTGCTGGAGCGCTCGCGGTATCCGGCGACGCTCGATCCCGTGCTTTCGCCCGAGCGCTCTCTCAATGATTCGGACCTCTGGCCCGCGCAGGGACGTCAGCGCAGCCCCGCGGTGGCCACGGACGGCACGAACTTCCTCGTGGTGTGGGACAACGGTGCGGAGCTCCGCGCGACGCGCGTGTCGCCCACGGGGCAGATTCTGGATCCCGAGAGCCTGCTCATCGCCTTCGGCTCTGGCACCACGAAGAGCGTTCCCGCAGTGGCGTTCAACGGCACTCAGTACCTGGTCGTCTGGCAGGACGCGTCGAACAGCAGCAGCAGCGATCTCGGCAACATCCTGGGCGCGCGCGTGAGCCGAAGTGGCGTGCTGCTCGACACGACCGCGCGGGCGATCTGCACGAACACGGCGAGCCAGTACAAGCCCGCGGTGGCCACGGATGGCACGGACTTCTTCGTGGCGTGGGAGGATCGCCGGGGTGCCACCAACCCGGACATCTACGGCACGGTGGTCCGCGCGAACGGGACGGTGCTCACGGCCAATGGCGTGGCCCTCACGACGGCGGCGGGGAGCCAGCAGGACGTGGCGATCGCCTACGGCGGGGGCAGCTACCTCGTGGTGTGGAGCGACTATGCGGCCAGCTCGGACATCCGGGGGGCGCGCGTGAACGGGAGCAACACGGTGCTGTCGCGCGATCTGCCCATCGCCACGAGCAGCGCGAGCGAGGGCGGTCCCATGCTGGCCTTCGACGGCACCCGCTTTCTCCTGGCCTGGCGCAATCGGGACACCTATCCCGGGAAGCTCGAGGGGCTCCGGCTGGATGCGGCGGGCACCCGTATCGACGCCGCGCCGGTCACCTACACCACGTCGCTCGACTACAACTATCCGGGCAGCCGGTTGACCTTCACGGGCACGCACTACCTGCTCACGTGGGCGGACTCGCGCAACGTCAGCACCCAGGAGGGCGACATCTATGCGGCGCGCATCTCCCTGGAGGGGAGCTTGCTGGACGCGCAGGGCATCCTCGTGGGAGGAGGCGAGGGCTACCAGCAAGTTCCGGCCGTGGCGGGTACTTCCTCCGGAGCGCTGGTGGTCTGGCAGAACGACACGGACTCGTTCTGGACGCCGACGGACATCTACGGCGCGCGGCTTGGAGTGGATGGCACCGTGCTGGACGTGCCGCCGAAGGCGATCGCCGTGGAGTACGCCGAGCAGAGCCAGCCCGCGGTGGGGTTCGATGGGACGAACTACCTGGTGACGTGGATGGAGCGGCACGGGGAGGACGAGGGGCTGTACGCCACCCGGGTGACTCCCACGGGCGAGGTGCTCGATCCGGAAGGCATCCGCCTCGACTTTCCCGGCGATGCTAACTACGTGGTGCCCACCCACGTTGCGTTCAACGGGCAGCACTACCTGGTGACGTGGGATGGGACGCGTGGCGGGGCCTCGGGCCCCGTGGGCGTGCGGATTCGCCCGGATGGGACGGTGCTGGACGAGCTGCCCCTGCAGCTGGCCACGTATGCTCCGGGTGGCCGCATCATTGACGGTGTCGCCGTCGCCAGCGATGGCCAGGACTTCTTCATCGCCTTCGCCGGCCCGAGCACCATCAGCGCGAACAAGATGGATGTCTACGGCGTGCGCATTCTCGCGGATGGGACGCGCGCCACCCCGACGGACATTCCCATCGCCGCTCAGGTGGAATACCAGGACGATGTCGACGTGACGTTCGACGGCCAGCGCTACGTGGTGGCCTGGTCGGACAGCCGCGAATTCGGCGCAGGGTACCCCGAGGTCTACACGCGGAAGGTGGAGCGGGACGGCGTCACCCTGCTGCCGGAGTTCGAGATCTCCCCGAGGACCGCGAGCTCGCCCGTCCTGGCGAGCAACGGCCAGGGGGCGCTCGTGGTGTATGAGCGCGGCAATGATCTCTACGGCCGGATGCTGCCTCAGGAGGGCGGCATGGGGCCGGTTTTCTGCATCGCCTGTCTGACCGGGTACGATCAGCGCGCCTCGGTGACCTTCGACGGCACGCACTACGTGGTGGTGTGGCAGAACGGCTCGATCTACTCCACGCCGCAGAACGCGAGCGTGTACATGGCGCGAGTCCGGACAGATGGGACGGTGGTCGACACGACGCCCATTCCCCTGGCCACCGGTCAGACGCAGGAAGAGTCTCCGGTGATCGTCAGCAACGGGAGCAGCGGGGCGCTCATCGCGTACACGCGCTCGGGGGCGCCAGCGGTGCCCGCGGTGAGCCGGGTGGTGCTGCGGATCTCCACGGAGTTGGCGTTGGGTTCAGCGTGCACGAAGAACGCGGACTGCCAGAGCAACTTCTGTGTGGACGGGGTGTGCTGCGACAGCGCCTGCGGGAACGGGGCAGCGGACTGCCAGGCCTGCAGCGCGGCGCGAGGTGCGACGCAAGACGGGACCTGTACGTTGCTGCCTGCGCAGACCGTGTGCCGCGCGGCGCGGAGCCAGACGTGCGACGTGGCGGAGCAGTGCGATGGAGTGAGCCCGGTCTGTCCTGCGGATGTGCTGATGGGGGATGACACACCGTGCTCGGATGGCAACGCCTGCACGGAAGGGGACCGCTGTTACTCGGGCTACTGTTGGCCAGCGCGGCAGGTGGTGTGCTCCAGCCCGGGGCAATGCCGGGCGCAGGGCAGCTGCGAGCCTTCAACGGGCGCGTGTGTCTATCCACCGGCTCCAGACGGGACCTGGTGCAGTGGAGGCACTTGCAACGCGGGCATCTGCGAGGCCCCTCCGGATGCGGGCTCTTCCACGGATGGGGGTAGCTCCACGGACGGAGGTAGCTCGGTGGATGGAGGCAGCTCCACGGATGGCGGGGCGGATGCTGGAGATGGAGGCCTGCCACGGGATGGGGGCACTTCTTCTCCGGACGCGGGAGTGGTGGATGCGGGGACGGACGGTATCGGGAGCCCGGATGGGGGCTGGTCCCCAGGCCCCACCCCACCTCCTCCAGCCGAGGAATCCGGCTGTGGCTGTACCCAGGCGAGTGGGGCGAGCCTGTGGGCCGTGCTCGCGCTGGTCATGCTGGCCGCGCGCCGACGAGCGGTATAGCCCCGCAGCCAGGGCTCAAGGCAGCAGCGCGGCCTTGGCCTCGCGGACGTAGCGCCCCTTGGGGAACTCCCGCAGGTAGCGCTGGTACTCGGCCTGGGCTTCGGAGGGAGACAGTCGCTCCTCGAAGCACCGGGCGCGCAGGTAACGCGCCTGCTCGCGGAAGTCCCGGACCTTGCTGCGCTCGGCGATCTCCTCCAGGCCCACCAGGAAGCTCTCGCACGTCTTGGCGTGGAGCTGCTCCCGCGCATGCCAGAGGAAGCGCGCGTCGGCGGTGCTCTGCGTGGGAGTGCCCGGCTCCGGCGGCACCCACTGCACTCCCGGCTCCTCGGGCTCCGGGCTCGCTGGCGCGGAAGAGGGCGCTGGTTCTGAGTCAGGTGCTTCCGAACTTCCGGATGGCGCGGTTGCCATCGGGGCAGGGCGGTTGTCCGAGAGTGCGCCTTCGGACGGAGTCTTTTCAGGTGTGGGACGGGGAGTGGCCGCGGCCTCTTGGGAGGGCACGCCCAGCTCTTGGAAGGCTTGCCGCTCCTTCGCGGAGAGCGCCCGGCGCTTCAGGGTTCTCCGTGCCGTGTTCACCTCGAGCCGCTCACCGGCGCTGACGAACTGCTGGGGCTGGCCCGGGATCTCGACGCGCACCTTGCCTTCGAGCACGGTCACCACCGCGCTCTCGGATGCGCTCTCCACGGAGAAGACCGTGCCCACGACCCACGTGCGCACGCCTCCCTCCGCCTCCACGACAAAGTCCTCCCGCGTCGCATGAGAAGCCTGTACGGCGAGCTGGCCTCTCTGGACGAACAGGGATACTCGCTCGGGCTCTACCCGCGTCAGCCGCACCTCCGAGCCCGGTGCCAGCCGCGCGCGGCTCGCATCCGGCAGCCGGAGCAGGGCATTGGCCTTCGCGGGTGTCCGCACCCAGGAACCCTGGCGCAGCAGCTCACCCGCCACGAGCGCACGCTCCTGAGCATCCGCCTCCCGAATCCGCGCACCCGAGACGTTCTCGGCCCGCGTGGCGATGACCGGGGTGGGTGAAGGCGCTGCCTCCTTTATAGGGGCTACCTCCTTTATAGGGGTGGGGTGCTCCTCACGCACCGCCACCGGAGCGCTCGGAAGAGGCGTGGACGTCACGGGCCGGAGCACCACGAACGCCAGCACCGCCGCCAGCGCTCCCACCGTGGCCAATGCCCACGGCCACCGGGGCTGCCTTTCGAGCCGGGCCAGCTTGCGAGCCGCAGCGCTCTGCACGCGCTCATCCACCTCGGCCCAGCGCACCTCGGGCGCGTCCTCCTGAACCGTGCGCAGCAGCGCCTGTGCCTGACGCACCTCCTCCAACTTCCGGGCGCACGTCTGGCACCCCGCCACGTGCTCCGCCACCCGAGCTTGCTCCTC
This sequence comes from Hyalangium minutum, assembly GCF_000737315.1. Classification (GTDB taxonomy): domain Bacteria; phylum Myxococcota; class Myxococcia; order Myxococcales; family Myxococcaceae; genus Hyalangium; species Hyalangium minutum. Next base: position 18,494 of record NZ_JMCB01000029.1, on the reverse strand, counting down.
GGCTCCGAGCTCCTCCGCGGCGAAGGCCCACAGCGACTCGGTCTCATGGCGTACCATGGGGGCCTCCGGCGCGGGGTGTGTCGAGCAGACGGTGCATGGCCTCGGTGAACTCCAGCCGCGCGTGGTGGAGGCGGCTGCGGACAGTGTTGACCGAGCTTCCCACGGCCTCGGCGATCTCGTCCGGGCTCATCCCACACAGCTCGTAATAGACGAAGACGATGCGCTTCTTCGGCTTGAGCCGCTCCAGCGCCTGCTCCACCAGCCGCGCGGCCTGCCGCCGGGCCGCTGCCCGCTCGGGATCCTCTTCCGAGGCCTCCCTCTCCGGAGGCTCTGCCATGGGCTCCTCGGGCCGCCGCCGCTTCCAGCGCAGGTGAGACAGCGCCACGTTGGCGCACACCCGGTAGAGGAAGGTGCGGAAGCGAGACTCCCCGCGGAACCCGCGCACCGCCGACAGCAGCCGCAGGTACGTCTCCTGGAGCAGATCCTCCACCTCGGTCCGGTTCCCCACGAGGTGGCGCAGGGTGCGAGCCGCATCCACACGCGTCAGTTGGTAGAGCCGATCAAAGGCGGTGACATCCCCGTCCTGGATGCGGCGGACGAGCTCGAGCAACTGGGCCTCATCCGGCGGCGGGGCGAGCCCAGACGCCAGTCCGAGCCGCTCGCTGGCCGCGGGCGCTGTCTGCAGGGAACGTGTTCCACGGAAGAACAACCGGCTCCCCCCAGGAGTGGCGAGCAGGGTGAGAACCCGCTCGCGGAGCCCTCCTACGCCCGTTTGGATGGTCCAGACCAGCACATTACCTCCACGTCCCTGGGTCTCCGCACCGGCGCAAATCGATCAAAAAGAAATTTGATCAATTTCAGGCGCTCCGGAGACGAAGCCTGGCGAACCGAGGACGGTAGGCCGGACCGCCTCCTTCGGAACCTCCTGCCGGAGCACCCCCATGCCCCACACCCCCACCCGCTTGTGCTGGCTGGTGTCCCTCATTGCCCTCGGACTTGCCTCCGGGTGCATCATCACGGAAGGCGACATTCACGGAGACTGGTACGACGACGAGTACCGCTCGTGCACCGCCACCACTGACTGTCACTCGAACCAGTACTGCCGCAACGGGACGTGCCGGGATGTCCCCACGGATGCGGAGCGCTGTAGCTCCAACTGGGACTGCGCTTCCCAGGAGACCTGTATGGACGGCGTGTGCTGCCGCTCGTGCAGCCGCGACTCGGACTGCGGCGGCACCGGCTCCTGCAGCGACGACAACTATTGCGACCCGCAGCCCCAGCCTCGGCCGGATGGCGGGACGACGTACCCGAAGCCCGATGGGGGCTCCACATGGCCCCGGCCGGACGCGGGCACGCCTCCTCCTACCGATGGGGGCTCCTGCCAGCAGCCGCCTCCGTCCCCGCCGCCGAGCACGGGCTGCCGCCAGAACAGCGACTGTGGCTACGGCAACTACTGCATCAACGCCACGTGCTACCACGGGTGCAGCACGAGCTCGCAGTGCGGTACGAACGAGACATGCCAGTCCGGCCTGTGCAAGCCGGGCTCGCCCAACCAGTGCGTGAACAGCTCGCAGTGTCCCGCTCAGAATGACTGCGTGGACGGCCAGTGCCGCGCGCGCTGTGCCTACAGCACGCAGTGCCCTTCCGGCTCCACGTGCCAGATTGGCTACTGCCTGCCGAACACGGGCTCGAACAAGGCCTGCACGGCCAACTGCGACTGCCCGGCGGGAGAGCGCTGTCTGAACGGGTACTGCGCGCTCTGAACCCGGCGCCCAGGCCCAGGGGGAGCTCCGCGAAATGGCGGTAGCTCCCCTTGGCATGCAGTCTCGGGTGCGCGGCCGTGTCGCGCGTTAGCGCTTCTTCAGCGCCTTGGGCAGGGGTACCTTCTTGGCCACGCGCTGAACAGTCGACTTGGCGGCGGCTACGCGCGACTTGGCGGCCGTGGCTACGCGCGACAAGGTCTTGGTCCCGCGGGCAATCGCCTTGGCGGCAGCACCTTCGCTCCGGCCCGCGCTCTTCTTGGTGGCGCGAGCGGGAGCCGCCTTCACCACCGGAGCCTTCTTGGCTGCGGCCTTCTTGGCAGTGGCCGTCTTCCGAGTGGCCGGAGCCTTCTTGGCCGCAGCGCGTCGGCCACTGCCCGTCTTCGCCTGAGCCGCGGCCTTCCGCGCCGCGCGCTTCTGCTGGTAGCGCTCGATGGTCTCGGCATGAGGCTGCCGGTAGTGGATGCCCGTCTCGGGCATATTGGCCTTCTGCTGCTGGGCCACTTTCTGCTTGTCCTCGTCATTGCCGAGCCGAAGGCCCGAGCCCTGCACAGCTACCGGCTGTTGATCTTCGTAGGGGTATTCGCTGTAGGTCCGGCCCATCGCGTCCTCCCGAGGCGCAGGCGGGCGTGCCCGCGCAAGTCCATACCTTCCACGGTGGGGATGGTGCGGCCTGTTGGCGAGCCGTCTGGTTCATTTCCAGCGGAGCAGGCTCCCTTGCCTCCTGAAGAGCGGGCAGGCGGGCACGCTCCTGGAGCCTGAGGGTTGCTGCGGGCCCGCTCAGGAACGGGCGCTGCGAGGAGCCACCATGCGCCAGCACCGGTGGATCTCCTTGCGCTGGAAGTCCTCGGGGATGGAGCCGGGGGTGAGCTCCTCCACTTCCAGCCCTCGGGTGGCGGCTTCATTCAGCTCGAAGCCCAGGAAGTTGTTGGAGAAGTAGAGAACACCGCCGGGCGCGAGCACCGCCTGGAGTGCCTTCAGCAGGCGAGGGTGGTCCCGCTGGACGTTGAAGGAGCCGCTCATCCGCTTGGAGGTGGAGAACGAGGGTGGGTCGCAGACGATGAGATCGTACCGGTCCGGCTCGTGAGTCTGTTCCTCCAGCCAGGGCAGCACATCCGCGCGGATGAGCGTGTGTCGCGCATCCGCGAGCCCATTGAGCACGAGGTTCTCCTCGGCCCAATCGAGGTAGTTGCCGGACAGGTCCACGGTCACCGTGCTCTTGGCGCCTCCGGCGGCGGCGTAGACGGTGAAGGAGCCCGTGTACGCGAAGAGGTTGAGGAAGCGCTTGCCCCGGGCCTCCTCGCGGACGCGGGCGCGGGTGAGCCGGTGGTCCATGAAGAGGCCGGTGTCGAGGTAGTCGCCCAGGTTCACCCAGAACTTGAGGCCCTGCTCCTCGACGACGAAGCGCTCACTGCCCTGGCCCTGACGGGAGTACTGCTGGCGGCCCCAGGGCTGGGGGGTGTGCGTCTTGACGTGGATGTGCTCGGGAGGCACCTCGAGCACGGCGGAGACGGCGGCGAGCACCTCCTCGCGCTGGGCGTCCACGGTGCCTGTCTGGAGGGCTTTCCGGCGAGGGTATTCCACGAGGTGCACCCGGTCGCCGTACAGGTCCACGGCATAGGGGTACTCGGGGATGTCCCGGTCGTAGACGCGGAAGCAGGTGAGGCCGTGCGAGCGCGCCCACTTGTGAAAGTGCTTGGCGTTCTTGCGCAGCCGGTTCTCGAACATACCTGCTGGATTCTGAGGTGCGTGCTTACCCTGTGGAGTAGCCATGCCCAGACGACCCTCTTCCCTGGAAACCGCAGCCCCCCTCATCCCTGAGTCCCCGACGTTGGACAAGCTTAGAGAAGCCGCCGCGGGCTGCCGGGCCTGTCCTCTGTGGAGGACGGGGACCCAGACTGTCTTTGGAGAACAGGAGGACCGGCCCCGGGCGGGACAGCCCCGGGTGATGTTCGTGGGCGAGCAGCCGGGGGACCAGGAGGACCGGGCGGGGCGGCCCTTCGTTGGCCCGGCCGGGCGGCTGCTCGACGAGGCCCTGGAGACGGTCGGCATCGACCGGCGGCAGGTGTACGTCACCAATGCGGTGAAGCACTTCAAGTGGGGGGAGATGCAGGGCAAGAAGCGCATCCACGCCAAGCCTGCGTACGGGGAGATCCGCGCCTGCAAGCCGTGGCTGGAGGCGGAGATCCGGGTGTTCCGGCCGGACGTCATCGTGTGCCTGGGGGCCACGGCGGCGCAGGCGCTGCTGGGCAAGGACTTCCGGGTGACGAAGCAGCGCGGGCAGCCGCTGCACTCCGAGTACGCCCGGGTGGTGGTGGCGACTGTTCACCCCGCGTCCATCCTCCGGGCGCCGAAGGCGGAGGACCGGCACGCCCAGCTCAAGGCCTTCATTCAGGATCTGCGGGTCGTGGCGGACCTGCTGAACGGGCTGGAGGTAGGGGAGGGCGTGTCCGCGCACCCATGACGGTTCCGGGGGACTGTGGTAGGCCCTCTGGCCATGCGCTTCGACACGCTCGCCATCCATGCCGGCCAGGAGCCGGATCCCACCACTGGCGCCATCATGACGCCGGTCTATATGACTTCCACCTACGTCCAGGACGGACCGGGGGAGCACAAGGGCTACGAGTACAGCCGCACGCAGAACCCCACGCGCAACGCGCTGCAGGACTGCCTCGCGGCGCTCGAGGGCGCGAAGTTCGGCGCCGCCTTTGCCTCGGGCCTGGCCGCCACGGACGTGCTGATGCACATGCTGGACGCGGGGGACCACGTCGTCGTCTCGGATGACGTGTACGGCGGCACCTTCCGCATCTTCGACAAGGTCTACAAGCGCCACGGTCTCACCTTCTCCTTCGTGGACCTGTCCCGGCCGGAGACCTTCGAGGCGGCCATTACCCCCAAGACGAAGATGGTCTGGGTAGAGAGCCCCACCAACCCGATGCTCAAGCTCATCGACCTGGCGCGCATCGCCGAGGTCGCCAAGAAGCGGAACATCATCTCGGTGGCGGACAACACGTTCATGACGCCGTACTTCCAGCGCCCGCTGGATCTGGGCTTCGACGTGGTGACGCACTCCACGACGAAGTACCTGAACGGCCACAGCGACGTGATTGGCGGGTTCTCGGGGACGAGCCGCCAGGACATCGCGGAGAAGATGTACTTCCTGCAGAACGCGGTGGGCGGTGTGCCGGGGCCGATGGACAGCTTCCTGGTGCTGCGCGGCCTGAAGACGCTGCACGTGCGCATGGAGCGCCACGCGCAGAACGCGATGAAGGTGGCCCAGTACCTCCAGAAGCATCCGAAGGTGCAGAAGGTGACCTACCCGGGCCTGGAGGCGCACCCGCAGCACGCGCTGGCGCGCCAGCAGATGAAGGGCTTCGGCGGGATGCTGACGTTCGACATCAAGGGCGGGCTGGAGACGGCGCGCACGTTCCTGAAGACGGTGAAGGTGTTCGCCTGCGCCGAGTCGCTCGGCGGGGTGGAGTCCCTCATCGAGCACCCGGCGATCATGACGCACGCCTCCATCCCGAAGGAGACGCGCGAGAAGCTCGGCATCGCCGATGGCTTCATCCGCCTCTCGGTGGGCATTGAGGACGCGCAGGACCTCATCGACGACCTGGCGCAGGCGCTCGACGCAGCGAAGTAGCATGCAGTTCTTGCGTTTCGTGGTGGCAGGGATGGTGTCGGCGTGTGCATCGCCCCTTCCAGAAGGGGTCATGCCACTCCCAGAAGGGAGACAATCGCTCCCAGGCCCCATGCCTAAAGTGGGGCCATTCAAGACCCATTTTGAGGCGCTGATGGCTGCATGTCCGCGGTTGCTGTCCCTGCCTAACGCCGTGGCGGACCGGCCCAGCTCGTTCAACTACAGACTCTACTGGGACATTTCCACGGAATACTGTGCTTGGATCTACTACACGCCGGCAAAGGCGTACGAGATGAGCTGGATCGGTTTCAGTGAGACGCAGAGCGACTCAGGAAGACGGAGCTGTGATCTCCCTCCGTACGTCAGCGATGCCCGATATCCAGATGAAGATATCAGATATGTGTTGGCGATCCACAGCCACCCGGTTCCTAATGCTTTGTCCAAGGGTGATAAGGGAGGGAGCCATGAGATGGGGGATGTCCCTCTTGCTGTGCAGCATGATGTTCATGGGCTGTGCTCATGGACCGTGCAAGGCACTGGGGACGCTGTTCGGCTGTCACTGCGTGAGCAAGAGGAAGCAGCCCGAGTACCAGGATATGAGCGTCCAGGTGCCGGTCTTTGACAGCACCCTGCCGGTGGAGGCGGACCTGGATGGATATACGCTCCAAGCCATCCGGATCGCGGCGGATGACCTTCTTGACCCCGACGTGGGTGGAGGCCCTTGTCGAGACAAGCAGACGTCGCACAGATATCAGGCCCATCGAGTGGGCGATGTCATTTTCGTCCGGATTGAGTTCAAGCCCGAGAATTGCGGACGAGACATCGGCATGCTCGATGATGGAGCGACCTATGCAATCAGCGTTGACGGGCGAATCTTGAGACGGGTTCTTGACGGCAGAGGCCCCTAATCGAACAGCGGCTCCCGAGTAGCTCGGCGGGAGGGCGGGGGAGCAGGCGCTTTTCTGGAGCGTTGGCCGAAGCGGGGGAGGTGCCTACCTTGCGGGGCATGAATCCCGTCAAGCTCTACACGAAGTCCACGTGCCCTTACTGCGTCCGCGCCAAGCAGTTGCTGGACCAGAAGGGTGTCCGCTACGAAGAGATCGACATCGGCCGGGAGCCCTCCAGGCGCCAGGAGATGATCGCCGCTGCGCACGGACGCTCCACCGTGCCGCAGATCTTCATCGCGGGCCGCCACATCGGTGGCTGCGACGATCTGCACCAGCTTGAGGAGGCCGGCGAACTCGACCACATGCTCGGGCTCGGCGGCGCCCAGCCGGGTGTCCTCTGAGTCCCTGGATCGAGGAAATCACAGCGCTTCGTCCTTCACTTCAGCCTCCTTCAAGAGAGGTGGGGCTTCACTGACCACTTCTCCTTGAGGAGTCACGGCATACAAGTACCACCAGTCCGGGACGCGCCCGCGAGGCCCCCCACATCGATCAAAGCGCTGGTTGAGCTTGACGTAATAAAGACCCGGCGTCGGGCCCGTAAACACGGACACGCTCAAGCCTTGTTCCGGGCTGTAACACCCTCTGAACAAGCGGGGATCCTTCGTCTGCGCAATCATCTCCCGAACGGCGGCCGCTGCAGCCAGGGTGGCACCAGCGTCCAGCCCGGCGACGATGTTTTTCTCCGAAGCTGCGTCTGGCCACTTTACCTTGCCCTTCCAGGCAGGGGTGGGGGTCGCGCAGCCAGAGAGCGCGAACGCCACCACCATCCATGGATATGCGTTGCTCATGTCGGTCTCCGGGATCCTTTGCCCGAGCGTGCTTTTTAATCTCGCAGCAGCTTCAAGGGGTCTTGAGCACACTGGGGCGTGTGAGGTGGACCCCATTTTCTGGACCACCCCGAGATTTGCATTTTCGGGCAGCTTCCGAGTGAAAGGAGCTGCCGATGGGAAAGAGAAGACTGAAGAAGTACGGCGCAGCGTTCAAGGCGCGAGTGGCGGTCGCAGCACTCCAAGAGAGCGAGACACTGGCCCAGGTGGGTCGTCGCTTCGGGGGCATCCGGTGCTGGTGGGGCAGTGGAAGAAGCAGCTGCTGGAGAAGGCCACAAGGCCACGGCAGCCTTCAAGGGCGAGGAGACCGACGACTCCGAGCGGCGGCAGGACGAACTGCTCAGGAAGATCGGCGAGCTGACGGTGGAGCGAGATTTTTTAGCTCACTCGTTGCTCAGGCCCCTCGCTTCAACTTGCGCAGCAACTCCTCACGGAACTCCTGGACCGGATAGTGGAAGGTGCCCTCGTCGGCCAATTGCCGGAACTTCCGGTTGAGCACGGCATCGAACGGGATCTTGTGCTCCAGCATGAGGTACATGTCCTGGCCATCGAAGCCGACCATCGCAGAGGGGCGTCCCTTCTGAAAGGCAGTAACCCCATCGGGTGAGAAACTGGCGGATGTGAAAAACACTCCCCGCCCGAAGGTGGAATGCCCCTTGACGCGGCTATCTAAGACAAGCAGTTCCAACTCGCGTACAGGCACTTTCTCCCATTTCGCCTCTACGAGATAGAAGTTTCCCTGGAACTCGAAACTGCCATCAATCTGTTCTCCGGTGATCTTGAATGAGGCGCGGGGCGAAAGGGCATATACCTCAAACAGTCGGTAGAGGAACCGCTCGAAGGCATAGCCCCGCTGCTGCTCTGGATTGATGCCGGGGATGGCGAGGAACTGCGTCTTTAGCTCGTCCAAGTCCCGATCCAAAACTGCGGCAGGTACAGGCGCAGAGCGTGGTGCGGGGTTTGGCACCTGACGTGCGGCTTCCTGTTCTTGCTTCGGTGCTGTGGTCTTCCTCGGCAACGTGATCAAGAACGCCGGATCGTGCAACTCCGGGATCTTGAAATTCAGCTTGAGGATATGCGCGTTGATCGCGTCAATCTCTTCGCGGCTGACAGGATCGATGCCCCTCCCCCTCCGCTTGATGCCCTCAAGCACGATCCGCACAATCAAGTGACAGAACCGGTCACGCTTTCTGGACAGAGTCTTGTCGAGCAGTTCTTGGAGAGCAGGCTCTTTACTCCCACCCGGCCAGAACTCGCCCACCCCCACCTCTGCCGCCACAGTGCCGAAGGTTGTTTTTACCCTGGCCATTGGGTGAGCAGTTCCTGGGAGAAAATCGTAAAGCGCCGAAGCGAGCGCTGCGACAGCCTGCATTTGAACGGGCGAGAGCACTGTGATTCCCCTTCCTCACGATAGGTGCTGCACCACGCAGTACCCACACTCGGCATAGGATCTTGGAAAGGGTGCGTCAACGAACCGGAGAACCGTGCTTCCTGAAACCTAGAAGCACGTAAACCCCAGAATTTGTGGCGCAGATTTTCTCGGGGCCTATCGCGTCTCTCGAAGCCCGAAGTTTCCCCCCAGTGCCCCCAAGGGTCTGCCCCCGTTTCCACGGCCCCCGGCACGGGGTGGAAGACGGGGAGACACCGGGACTGTCAGGGCGCAATGCAGCATGGTTCACGCCCCGCAGAGCAGAAGGAACTCAGGGTCCTTCCTTTGCGGGCCCCTCTTTTTTGGCTATTTGGGTCTCCACGGCCTGTCCATGAGCGCGGTAGCGCACCCGGCCAGCATGACGAGTAAAGCTGTGTACCGGATCACAGCTTTACTCGTCATGAGGGCCTCCTGCTCCCCGTTCCCAGGCAGCGCGGAGGCCCTCTGTGCCTGCGTCAACCGTCAGGCGCTCAGGCGCCAGTGCGGTGCAGGTAGTCGATCAGATCGATCTTCGTGACGATGCCGACAATCTTCTCGCCGTCCTTCACCACGGCCACGTTGTCCTGCGCGAAGATCTCCCGCAGGCGGTTGATGCTGGTGTCCAGGGAGATGGCGCCCTGCAGCGGCGTGACGATGGCGTCGATCGAGTCGCTGAACTTCACCCGGTTGGCCACCAGCGCGTTGAGCAAGTCATACTCGTGGACCATTCCCACGGCGCGCCCGTCGCTGTTGAGCACCGGCATCTGGCTGATGCCGTGCTTGCGCATCTGCTCCACCACCAGGTCCACCTTGTCGCCCTTGCGCGCGGTGAGCACCTCGCGGCGCTTGTCGCCGAGGATGTCCTTCACCGTCCCAACGCCCTTCTCCTCCAGGAAGCCGTTGTCGCGCATCCACTCGTCCGAGTGGAACTTGCTGATGTAGGCCATGCCCGAGTCCGGCAGCACGACGACGATCGTCTTGCCCTTACCCACTTCCTTGGCCAGCTGCACCGCCACGTGCACCGCCGCGCCCGCCGAGCCGCCCGCGAAGATGCCCTCCTCGCGCGCCAGCCGCCGCGCCGCCACGAAGCTCTGGCGGTCATCCACCTGCCGCACGTCGTCCACCACCTTGAAGTCCATGGCGCCGCACAGCATGTCCTCGCCGATGCCCTCCACCTTGTACACGTGCGGAGTCGTCAGCTTGCCCGTCTTGAAGTAGCCCTCGTAGACGGAGCCCTCGGGGTCCACGCCCACGTTCTTCAGGCCGGGGATCTTCTCCTTCAGGAACTTGCCCGCGCCGCTCATCGTGCCGCCGGTGCCCAGGCCCGACACGAAGTAGTCGAACTTGCCCTCGGTCTGCTCGTAGATCTCCGGACCCGTCAGCTTGTAGTGGGCCTCGATGTTGTCCGGGTTGTGGTACTGGTTCAGCATGAACGAGCCCGGCGTCTCGCGGTGGAGGCGCTTGGCCGTCTCGTAGTAGCTGCGCGGATCCTCGGCCGGCACGTTCGTCGGCGTCACCACCACCTGCGCGCCCAGCGCCTTGAGCCGGTTGATCTTCTCCAGGGACATCTTGTCCGGCATGGTGAAGATGCACTTGTAGCCCTTCACCGCGGCGGCCAGCGCCACGCCCATGCCGGTGTTGCCCGAGGTGTTCTCCACGATGGTGCCGCCGGGTTTCAGCTTGCCCTCCCGCTCGGCCTTCTCGAGGATGTAGAGCGCCATGCGGTCCTTGATGGACGCGCCCGGGTTCATGAACTCGCACTTGACGAGCACCGTGGCGTCGTTGGGCCCCACCATCTTGTTGAGCTTGACCAGGGGCGTGTGGCCAATGGCCGTGAGGATGTTGTCGTGGATTTCCATCGTGGTTTCCGAAGCGAGGGGTTTCTGGCGCTGCGCGCGGCCCTTATACGCCGTGGTCTCTAACGGGTCGACAGCGGCCGGGCACACTTCGCCCAGAGGCCCCGCCGAGCGTCAGGCTGCACTTGAGGGAACCATGAGCCTGCCTGTCTCTGCCGCACCCCGTCATCCGAGCGCCCGTCGCGTAGGCGACAGCCCGAAGGCCTGCTCGGTCGCCCCTCATTGTCTCCTTTGACCCACCACCCCCTCCCCCCCATACTGCCGGTCCTCCCAACCCTTGGAGATCGTTTCGATATGGAACTCGAGGCCGCCCTGCGCGACCAGGTGGGCAAGGCCATTGGCCGTCCCGTTCCCAATGCCCCCATCAAGAAGCTGAAGGGCGATGCGAGCAACCGCTCGTACTATCGCGTCGGCACACCCCCGGAGAGCTGGGTGGTGATGGTGATGCCACTGGACGCGACGAAGAAAAGCGAGGAGGCCACCAAGGGTGAGCCACCCAAGGAACTGCCCTTCGTCAACGTCCACCGCTACTTGGAGAAGCTCGGCGTCCGGGTGCCTCGCATCCTGCGCTACGACGAGCCCGCAGGGATGATGGTGCTCGAGGACCTGACGGACCTCACCTTCGAGGCCGCGCTGGAAGGCGGCAAGCACCGCGAGGCGCTCTATGGGCGGGCGGTGGAGCTGCTGGCCCGCCTGCGCGTGCAGGCCGAGCGGCAGCCGGACTCGGAGTGCCTGGCCTTCACCCGGGCCTTCGACGAGGACCTGTACGACTGGGAGCTGCACCACTTCCGCGAGTGGGGCCTGGAGGCCTGGAGCGGCAAGAAGCCCACGGACGCCGAGCGCGCCGAGCTGGACCGCACCTTCCGGGAAATTGCTCGCACGCTGGCCGCGGCGCCTCGGGGCTTCACGCACCGCGACTACCAGAGCCGCAACATCATGGTGAAGGACGGCGAGCTGGTGGTCATTGACTTCCAGGATGCGCTGCAGGGCCCTCGGCAGTACGACCTGGTGGCGCTGCTGCGCGACAGCTACGTGGAGCTGGACCGGGACTTCGTGGACACGATGCTGGATCGCTACATCGACGCCTTCGCGGCCGCGGGCGGCGAGAAGATCGAGCGCGGTCCGTTCAAGGACTTCTTCGACCTGCTGACCATCCAGCGCAAGCTGAAGGACGCGGGGCGCTTCGAGTTCATCAACCGGGTGAAGGGCAACCCGGGCTTCCTGGTCTCCATCCCCGCGTCACTGCGCTACGTGAAAGCCGCTTTCGCGCGGCGTCGCGAGCTGCGCAAGCTGCAGGACCTGATCAGCCGCTACGTCCCCGAGCTCTCGGAGTGAGGGCTCTCTCATGAAGGCCATGATCCTGTGCGCGGGCCTCGGCACGCGCCTCCGTCCGTTGACCGAGCGCTGGCCCAAGCCGGCGCTGCCGTTCCTGGGGCAGCCGCTGCTGCGCTACCACCTGGCGGTGCTCAAGGCGGCGGGCGTCTCCGCGGTGGGCATCAACACGCACCACCTCCCGGAGGTCATGGCCGCGACGGCCCGCGCCGAGTGTGAGCGCGCGAGGCTGCCGCTCCACGTGATGCACGAGGAGGTCATTCAGGGCACGGGCGGTGGCATCCGGGGCCTGAGGGACTTTCTCTCGGACGATGACTTCCTCGTGTTCAACGGGGACATCTTGTTCCCGGTGGATCTGCGGCCCGTCATTGACGCGCACCGGAGTTCGGGCGCGGCAGCCACCATGGTGTTGATGCCCATGCCGCCGGGCGAGAAGTACGCCGCCGTGGAGATGAATCCTGAGGGCGAGGTCCGACGCATCGCGAGCTATGGACCGGGAGGCGACGCGCTGAGCCCGTGGCACTTCACGGGCGTGCACGTCATCTCTCCGCGGGTGTTCGACTTCATGTCGCCCTCGGGCGCCGAGGACATCAACCGCGACATCTACCCGCGCGTCATGCAGGCGGGGCTGCCCATCCGAGGCGAGGTGGTGCAGGCGTACTGGTCCGATCTGGGGACGCCCTCTCGCTATCTGTCGACGGTGCGGGATGTGCTCTTCGGCCAGGTGCCGCTGGAGGGGCTGGGCAAGGCCTCTCCATTCCATTTGGCGCTGAAGGGGCAGGGGAACTTCTGGGCTCACCCTCAGGCCCAGCTGGGCGCTTCGAAGGTGGCGGGCCCCGCGTACTTCGGGCCGGGCTGCGTGCTGGCGGATGGGGCACGCATTGGCTCGGCGGTGGCGGTGGGGGAGAACGCTCGGGTCGGAGACGGAGCGCGGCTCAACCGCGTGGCGGTCTTCGATGACACCGAGGTGGGCGCGGATGAAGAGCTGGTCGAGGTCCTCGCCTGGGGGGCCCACCGGGTCTCTGCGCCGATCGCTCCTGGATAGGGTGCCGCACCTGCAAGGCGCAGTGACGCGCCTTGCAGGACTCCGCGAGCTAATCGAGGGTGGGGAAGAGGAAGGGGAAGTCGTTCCTCTTCATCTCCTCCACCGCTTCGCGGGTCTTCGCGATGAGCAAGTCGATGTCCTGCTCGGAGTGGGCATCGCCCAGATACGTCACCGGGACGGAGTGGGAGTGAATGCCCTTGGAGCGCAGCAGCATCGCGAGCACGTTGGTGGCGATGGGGAGCATGTTGGTGACGTAGTCGCGGTGGGTCTCCATGGGCTGGTCCCGCATGAACATCATGTAGCCGGTGAACTCCCCGTGCCCGTGCAGCTTGAGCTTGAGGCCCTTCGGCAGCTCGATGGACTCCACCGCGGCGCGCAGGCGCGCTGCCTTCTTCCGTGTTCGCTCGTAGAAGGCGGGGCCCTTCTCCCTCAGCAGTGACAGCGAGGCATACGAGGCCGCGACCGCGAGGTGGCTGCCGGCGTGGGTGGTGCCCAGCAACGTCTTCGTGCCCACGTCCGTCAGGCCCCCCGCGGTGCCCGCGACGTCGATGAGGTCGCTGCGGCCCGCGACCGCGCTGAGGGGAATGCCCAGCGCGGCCATCACCTTGCCGTACGTGACGAGATCCGCGTGCACGTTGTAGTGCCCCACCACGCCGCTGGGGCCGTAGCGGAAGCCCGTGTGCACTTCGTCCACGACGAACACCACCCCGGCCTTCCGGCAGACCTCCGAGAGCTCGCGCAAGAAGGCCACTGCGCCCTGCTCGGTCGGGTACAGGAACGGGATGGACTCGGCGATCACGCAGGCGATCTCGTCCTTGCGCTGCCGGATGACGTCCAGCGAAGCGGCCTCGCCATACGACAGGATGAGCAGGTCCTCCGGGCCCATCCGATGGACGCCCCTGCTGTAGGAGCGCAGAGGGATCTCCGGACCCTTCTTGGGCGGGAACGGGGTGAACGGGTAGCCGAAGAACGCCGAGATGCCGTTGTAGCTGGTGAGATCATGCTGGCCGTTGGAGCTTCCTTCGAAGCGGACCACCAGCTGGCGGCCAGTGGCCGCGCGGGAGATCCGCACGGCGGCGGAGGTGGCGTCGCTCCCGGAGTTGAGGAAGGCGAACTTCTCGCGGTGCGGGACCAGCTCCTTGAGCAGCCGTACGTACTCCAGGTGCAGCGGCGTGCTGTAGGCGTTGCCTACGCTCCGGCGCATCATCTGCTGGACGAAGTGGGTGACCGGCTCCGGGTTGTGGCCGTGCAGGCTGTGCGTCCCAAAGCCCATGAAGAAGTCGAGGTACTCGTTGCCATCCACGTCCAGCAGCCGCGAGCCCTCCGCGCTTTCGATGCCCAGTGGCAGGAAGATGCCGACGAAGGGCCAGAACCCCAGACAGGAGATCTCGTGCTGACGCAGCTCCCCCATCATCTGCAGGGACTTCTGCTGACGTTGGGCCAGCGTTCCCAGCACCCCTTGAAGGAAGGGGGTGCTGAAGAGCTGGCCGATCTGGGCACTGACGGCCTGAAGGCGCTGAGGGGGAGGGGGGAGAGTCGCGGGGGTCAGCGAGCTTTCCATCATGGGCTGGGTCCTCGTGAGCAAGGTGAGTGGGGGATTCACCTCGGATACGGAAGACCGCTTTTTTTGGTTTCTCGCGAAATGAGAGTTTTGCCCGAAAGGACAGGCCTCGGGCCACGGGCACACGCCACGTGTGGCTCTCGGGGCGCGCAAACGCACCTCGAGTCTGGAGTCCGCCCCCTCTCGTGGGGACTAGTTGTTGTGGTAGCGGGCCAGCACGCAGGTGACGTTGTCGTTGCCGCCCGCCGCGTTGGCCAAATCAATGAGCTGGGAGGCCGCCTTCTCCAGCTCCGAGGTGCGCTGGAGCACCTCCTGAATCTGCGGATCCGTCACCATGCCGGACAGGCCGTCCGAGCACAGCAGGAAGACGTCGCCCTCCTTGGGCTCGATCCGCGTCACGTCCACCACCACGGACTCCTTCATGCCCAGGGCGCGGACGATGACGTTCTTGTGGGGGAAGTTCTCGATCTCCTCGGGCGTGAGCTTCTTGGCCTTGAGGTAGTCGTTGAGCAGCGAGTGGTCCTCGGTGACTTGCTTCAGCACGCCTTCGCGGAAGAAGTACACCCGGCTGTCGCCCACGTGGCCCACGTACGCCACCGCGTTGGCGAAGTGCACCGTGACAATCGTGGTGCCCATGCCCTTGTACTTGGTGTCGGTGGTGGCCCGCTCGAAGATCTTCGCGTTGGCCAGCTTGATGCCGGTGGCCAGGCGGTTCTCGTCGTAGTTGCGCGACTTGTCCATCTTGAACGGCCAGGTGGCGTCCTGGTCGCGCGACGTCATCTTGAAGAACTCGCCCAGCTCCTCCACGGCGATCTTGGAGGCGATCTCTCCGGACGAGTGCCCTCCCATGCCGTCGGCGACGCAGCAGAGGTTCTCCTCCGGCAACAGGAGGTAGTTGTCCTCGTTGTGGTTGCGCTTCATCCCGACGTGGGTGATGCCTGCTACCTCAATGCGCATGCTCGGGAACTCGTGTGCCGCGGGGATGGGGCCGCTTGGAAACAGTCCTGCAGGTTAACAAAGGCCCCGTGCGGGGGCAAAACGGATCCGTCCAGTTCAGCCGGAAGACGCCTGCTGCCCTGGCTGGGCCACCGGTTCGAAGCTCAGCCGGTCCCCCTCCTGGGTCTCGCTGGCCGCCAGCGTCCCCGCCGGCAGCTCCAACACCGAGTGCGCCTTGAAGTACACCGAGCTCATCCTCCAAGGGGGCATCGCAGGGATTTGCTTGACGATGAGGCCCTCCCGGTCCAGGAAGGCCACATCAATCGGGATGCGCATGAAGAAGGTGTGGATCGAATTGCAGGGGGCAATGTGCATGCCCTCGCCGAAGTCCAGCGAGCGCCGCCCCATCAGCCCCATGAAGCGATCGGCGAAAGAGGTGGCTCGCTCGGCGCGATCCGCCAGCAGCCTCCCCCGGGTCACGTTGTTCACCTTCCAGCGCATGTCCCCTGTTCTACCCCATGCTTGAGCCCCTCGCGCGGCCTCTGCACCTGGTGCTGGTCTCCCCCCAGATTCCCCCCAACACCGGGAACGTGGCCCGGCTGTGCGCCGTCACCGGCAGCCGGCTCATCCTGGTGGAGCCGCTGGGGTTCTCCATCGCGGACCGGGACTTGAAGCGGGCGGGCCTGGACTACTGGGACAAGGTGTTCCTGAAGCTGTATCCCACCTATGCGGCCTACCTGGCGGACTTCCCCGACGCCCGGCGGTGGCTGTTCTCCGCCCGGGCCTCTACATCCCTGTATGCCGCCCGGTTCGAGCCGGGGGACCACCTGGTGTTCGGCTCCGAGGTGACAGGGCTGCCCGCCGAGCTGATGGAGGGCGGGTCCGGGCAGGCGGTGACGATTCCCATGCTGCCGGAGCGGCGGAGCCTGAACCTGTCTACCTCGGTGGGCATTGCCACCTATGAGGCACTGCGTCAGGTGCAGCTCGGGGGGCCAGCCAGGCAGACCCCCCCGGCAAGTTGAGGGCTTGGGCGGAGGGACTAGACTCGCGGCGTCATGTCGCCCTCGCTCGTTGCTGAAGCCCTGTACTCCGTCCACAAGTCTCGGGCCACCGGTCAGCTCACGCTGCACGCCGGAGGCCGGGAGGCGCGGCTCTTTCTTCAGCAGGGCAACCTGGTGGGCACGCAGCTCGGGTTCGGGTTCCAGAGCCCGGCGCAGGCGCTGCTGCAGAGCGGGAGGATCCAGGCGGACGCGCTGGATGCGTTGTGGGCGCGGGGTGGGGCGGGGGAGCCGGATGAGGATCTGCTCGAGGCGCTGGGGATGGATGAGGGGGCGGTGGCGGAGCTGCAGGTGCTCGCGCATGTGCGGCGGCTGAGCCAGCTGGCGGAGCGCTCCGCCTTCGAGCCGGGCGATGTGGAGGAGATGTTCCGGCCTATTGCGGGCGTGCGGGTGCTGCGGGCGGCGCTGGAGCCGGCGGTGGGGAAGGGGCAGGGGGCGCGGGTGTACCGCTGCGCGGATGTGGCCGCGTGCGCGCCGTGGCTCTCGAGTGAGGAGGAGCGGGCGTTTCTGGAGACGCTGGGGACCTTCCGGCAGCCCGAGGCGCTGACGATGGCTCAGGAGGTGGTGCTCCACCTGCTGGAGCGTGAGGGGCTGGTGGAGTCCCTGAGCGTCGAGGAGTGGGAGGAGCGCGAGCGGGCGCGGCGCGCGGAAGAGGCGCGTCTGGCGGAGGAGGCGCGGCGCGCGGAAGAGGCGCGTCTGGCGGAAGAGGCTCGATTGGCTGAAGAGGCGCGCCGGGCTGAAGAGGCGCGTCTGGCGGAAGAGGCCCGGCTGGCCGAAGAGGCGCGTTTGGCTGAAGAGGCTCGCCTCGTTGAGGAGGCCCGGCTAGCGGAGGAGGCTCGGCTGGCCGAAGAGGCTCGCCTCGCAGAGCAAGCTCGGCTCGAAGAGGAGCGACGCAAGGAGGAAGAAGCTCGGCTGGCGGAGGAGGCTCGGCTGGCGGAGGAGGCTCGGCTCGAAGAAGAGCGACGCAAAGCCGAGGAGGCTCGGCTGGCGGAAGAAGCGCGCTTGGCTGAGGAGGCTCGACTGGCCGAGGAGGCCCGGCTGGCCGAAGAGGCCCGTCGCGCTGAGGAAGCCCGGCTAGCGGAAGAGGCTCGGCTGGCCGAAGAGGCTCGGCTAGCGGAAGAGGCTCGGCTGGCGGAAGAGGCTCGGCTGGCGGAGGAGGCTCGGCTGGCGGAGGAGGCTCGGCTGGCGGAAGAGGCTCGCCTCGCTGAAGAGGCTCGGCTGGTCGAGGAAGCTCGCCTTGAGGAAGAGCGTCGCAAGGCCGAGGAGGCCCGGCTGGCTGAAGAAGCCCGGCTGGCCGAGGAGGCACGCCTCGCTGAAGAGGCTCGGCTGGCCGAGGAAGCTCGCCTTGAGGAAGAGCGTCGCAAGGCCGAGGAAGCTCGCCTGGCCGAAGAAGCCCGGCTAGCGGAAGAGGCTCGTCTTGCTGAGGAGGCTCGTCGAGCGGAAGAGGCGCGGCTCGAAGAAGAGCGTCGCAAGGCCGAGGAGGCCCGGCTGGCCGAAGAGGCTCGTCGCGCAGAGGAAGCTCGGCTGGCGGAGGAGGACCGGTTGGCCGAAGAGGCTCGTTTGGCTGAAGAGGCTCGCCTCGCCGAAGAGCGTCGTGAGGCTGAGGAGGCTCGACTGGCCGAAGAGGCTCGCCTCGCCGAGGAGGCTCGACTGGCCGAAGAGGCTCGACTGGCCGAAGAGGCTCGGCTCGAAGACGAGCGTCGCAAGGCTGAAGAGGCCCGGTTGGCGGAGGAGGCGCGCCGCGCGGAGGAGGCTCGGCTGGCCGAAGAGGCTCGGCTGGCCGAAGAGGCTCGGCTGGCGGAGGAGGCACGGCTGGCCGAAGAGGCACGGCTGGCCGAAGAGGCTCGGCTGGCGGAGGAGGCTCGGCTGGCCGAAGAGGCTCGGTTGGCCGAAGAGGCTCGGCTGGCCGAAGAGGCACGGCTGGCCGAAGAGGCTCGGCTGGCCGAAGAGGCTCGGCTGGCCGAAGAGGCACGGCTGGCCGAAGAGGCTCGGCTGGCCGAAGAGGCACGGCTGGCCGAAGAGGCTCGGCTGGCGGAGGAGGCACGGCTGGCCGAAGAGGCTCGCCTCGCAGAGCAAGCTCGGCTCGAAGAAGAGCGACGTAAGGCGGAAGAGGCTCGGCTGGCG
>NZ_JMCB01000027.1 GCF_000737315.1 Hyalangium minutum | reverse complement strand
CACGCCCGCACGCTGCGCGAGGTGCTGGTGCTTCTGATGCTGGACCATCCCAACATCGTGAAGCCGCGCGCCTTTGGTTACTTGCCCGATGGGCGCGTGTACTTCGTGCTGGAGTACGTGGACGGCTGGACGCTGGAGCAATGGGTCGAGCGCACGCACCCCACGGCCCAGGAGATTGCCCGCGTCTTCATGAAGATCGCCGGTGCGGTGGCCTATCTGCACGGGAAAGGTGTCAAACACCGGGATTTGAAACTGAAGAACGTCCTGATCCGCAGAGAGGATGGCGAGCCCATCCTCATCGACTTTGGTGCGGCGACCTACGAGCACGCCGAAGAGCTGACGGGTGCGGGACTGCCGCCGGGGACGGACCGGTTCCGCGCCCCAGAAGCGTTGGGCTTCCTCCGCAGGTTGGGGCGCGCCGGAAAGGAGCGGTACTCGTTCCAGGTGGCGGATGAGATTTTCTCCCTGGGAGTGATGCTCTACGACGTGTTGACGGACCCCCGCCCCACGGAGCACAAGGGCAAGACGCCCCTCAACAGCCCCACCCGGTTGATTCCCTTCTCCTCCCCCCAGAGGGCCAATCCGCGCGTGCCCATCGCCCTGAGCGACACGGTGATGAACCTCCTAGAGCTCGACCCCAAGCATCGGCCCGAGAACATGGAGGCCGTCCGGCGCGAATTGGCGGAATTCGCGGAGCACCCAGGGTCGGAATACGCAGCACCTGTGCACCTTCCCTCGGAGCAAAGAGCTCCCGCCCCCGAGGGGGCCGTTCCGCCCGACGAGCTGGCTGAGCTGGAGCCCCCTGCGTTGCAGGGCTGGCCTCAGGTACGGGCGGTGCCAGGCATCATGCTGGAGCGCATCCGTCGTTGGCCCAAGCCGTGGGTGCTCGTAGGAGTGGTAAGTGCCGTCGTGCTGGCCCTTGCGGCTGCCTCTGGGCTCCTCCGAGAAGGACACCCCTCCCAGCCGCCACAGGCCCCACCCGGTGTGGCCACCACCCCGGGCCTGCCCCCACCGCTCCCAGTGCAGCCTCCCGTGAACGTCCCTGCTGTATCCGCGCCTGCACCTCCACAAGCGGCAGCCCCCCTCCTCGCCGCTCCTGCCACCCCCCAGAAGGAAGGATCCACAGTGAAGAGCAAGCCGCCGGATGCACTCAAGCCAACACGCAACGTACGCGGCCAGTCGTCGGCCCCCGCCGCGACAGACCCGACATTCCCAGCGTGGTGTCGAGCCGTGACGCTGACAGCGGCGATGGCTGCTGGATGTACGGGGGCTCAACTCAGGCCGGAGCCTTTCGAGTGCCCGCCGGGAGCAC
>NZ_JMCB01000026.1 GCF_000737315.1 Hyalangium minutum | reverse complement strand
CGCTCCCAGTGCAGCCTCCCGTGAACGTCCCTGCTGTATCCGCGCCTGCACCTCCACAAGCGGCAGCCCCCCTCCTCGCCGCTCCTGCCACCCCCCAGAAGGAAGGATCCACCGTGAAGAGCAAGCCGCCGGATGCACTCAAGCCAGCACGCAACGTACGCGGATTGTCGTCAGCCCCCGCCGCGACAGATCCGGCATTCCCAGCGTGGTGTCGAGCCGTCACGTTGACAGCGGCGATGGCTGCTGGATGCACGGGGGTTCAACTCAGGCCGGAGCCTTTCGAGTGCCCGCCGGGAGCCCAGGAAGCCATGGAGAAGGAACTCGGTTGGCGCATGGGGGAGACATTCAGCCTCAAACTGGATGACAGAGGGCCGAATAAGGGTGTCCACGCCTACCGCCCTGGGCCCGTCGTCGGCGTCGTAACGAACCGGGTGCTGAGCGACGAGGTGCAAATGCGCAAGGCGCCCCCGGGTACCCGTTTCTTCGGCAAGGTGTACGTGGTGCCTGAGAAGACACCGAGTGGCAAACCCGGCGAGATCATCGCCGTGTATGACCGGGTGAAACTGCCCAATCGAGAAGAACTACCCGTCTGTTTCGTCTCGGGTGGCGACGGCACTTTTGCGCCTATTGAGGAGTTCAAAGGCGACACCGCGCTTGCCCCAAGCGTGACGACAGGAATGGTTGTGGACCGCTGGCCGGAGCGGTTGTATCCGGGTTACGTCCCGTAAGCGGCTGCTGCCAACCGGTTGGTACCGTGAAACGGCTCCTTGTCGTGTGCGGCAATACCCACGTTTCGTGAATTCAATAGCGCCGCCAGCGGCTTATCCGCAGGCCTTGGCGAACAGCACCGTACGGCCCAGCGCGTCCACGCCCAGGGACTCGGGCGTGAGCGTCTGATCCAGTAGCGGCATCAACTGGAAGTCCCGCTCCACCTGCTTGGTGAAGATCTGGAAGATCTCCACCGCGCACGGCTCGGGCGCCTGCTCGATGTACGGGTGCCCCGCCAGCAGGAACCGCAGCGCCGCCAGCCGCAGCAGCAGCTTGAACGCGTGCGACACCAGGTCCGGCGACTTCGTGTACCATTCCCGGTACCACTCGTTCAGGCAGTAGCGCGCGCAGTACTGGCTGATCTTCTCGCCCAGCACCGCGTCCAGCCGCGCCCGCCGCGCCTCGTACACCCGCTGGAGCACCGGGAAGAGCTCCGGCCCGCCTGGCTCGCCCGCCGTCGGCTCCAACTGCATGGCCGCCTGCATGTAGCCATTCAGGATGACGTTGACCATCTGGTTGTACCGCGCTGTCCCCGCCGGCTGCAGCGATGTGAGCAGCTGGATGATCACCTGGAGCGTCGCCTCGCCCGGCACCGTCACCGAGGCGAGGCCTTGGTGGATCTCCTCCTGGACCTCGGGGCGGCGCGCCCGGGCCAGCTCCTCGTGCAGGAGCGCGGGCTCGAACGCCGGAGCCCCTCGGTGGAAGAACGCCGCCGTCCGGACGCCCAGCTCCGCGATCATCATGATCCGCGTCTGCACCGGGTACCGCGGGTTCCCGAGCAGCTCCGCCCCGCAGGCCCGCACCTCCTCGAGGTGCGCCGCGTACGGCTCGGGAGTTCCCCGGGTGACGGGCGGCACGCGCTCGGTGACGGAGGAGGGGGCTTCGACGAGCTCCAATGAGTCCTCGGCCAGCAGGCACAGCCGGGCGGCCTCGGGGCACGCCAGCGTCCCCGCCACCTCCACGCGCTCATCCAGGTACGAGAGCACCCGGGGAAACAGTGAGCACACGTCTGGCAGCACCGACTCGCCGTGCCGCTTCCACACCGAGCAGAGCCGATCCTCCTCCAGGAAGCCGCACGTGCGATCCGGCCGCAGGGTGATCTCGGACTCGAAGCCGTCTGTCCGCCCTACCAAGGGGAGCACCTTGGCCTCCAACTCCTGCCGATCTCCTGGGGAGGCCATTGCCGCCGTGAGCCGCTCGCGGTCTTGCTGCGTGAGCAGGACCTTCATCCCCGTACAGCAGGAGTCCTCGCACGCCTGGGCGATGCACTTGAACCGCGTCATGTACCGCAGGGCGAAGAGGGGAGGCGCCATGGAATCCAAGCCTAGCGGATTCCACCGCTCCAAGCTGCGCAGGGCTCCTCACCTGACCTTACAGGTGAGGTGTTTCCGGGAAGCCGTGATCAGTCAGATGCTCGCATTCTTCCCTGTTTTTCAGAATGATTGGGGTTACAATTTTTCCTGGATTCGAGTTCGCAGGGGATCGGCATGCCCTCTAGCCGCCAAGACAATCAGACGCTCTCCACCGACCTGTTCTGCATGCGGGGTATTGGCATCCTGTTCGTGGTGGTGGTCCACGTGCTGGGTGTCGACGCGGTGCACGGAGTGCGCAAGCTGTTCGCCGCGGACCGGATGGATCTGCGGGTGGTCAACGACATCATCCACAGCTTCAACATGGCGGTGATGTTGATGGGCTCGGGGGTGGCGGTAGCGGCCTTCGGGCGCGCGGACACCTCGCTGGGTCTCTTCCTGCGCAAGAAGCTGAACAAGCTGCTGGTGCCGATGCTGGTGTGGGCGCCGATCCTGTTCGTGACGCAGGAGCTGCTGCGCGCCAAGCCCCAGGGCCTGCAGGGGTGGCTCGGGCTGCTGAGCCAGGTGCCGGGCACGTGGTTCCCGCCGTACTCCATCTTCTGGTTCGTGCACGCGCTGATCGGCTGCACGCTGATCTCCTGGCTGTTCCGCAAGTACGCCGAGCCCCAGCTCGGCCGCTGGAGCGGGGCGGTCTACGTGGGCGCCTCCATCGTCCTGTATGAGCTGGCGACCCTCTGGGTGGAGACCACTCACGGGGCCGTGGCGGAGTACGTGGATCTGATCCTGTACTGGAACCGCTTCTTCGGCCTGGGGCTGTGCGTCTACCCGTGGCTGGCCCCCACCAGCCGCTGGCTCTCGCGGCAGTCCGTGTCGCTCCAGGCGCTGGTTCCGGCGGGCTTCTTCGCGCTCCTCTCGCTCGTCTATGTGGTGCTGCCCCTCGAGCAGTACGAGTGGACCCGCACCATCAACGGGCCGCTGGGCTTCTGCATGCTGTTCTCACTCGTCGTCTTCCTGCGCCAGCGCGGCGCGGCGCGGGGCGGCCTGTGGAAGGAGAGCTGGAGCCGGCTGCTGGGCGTGGGCTCCCTCAGCATGGTCATCTACCTGTTCCACCTCTACTTCGTGGTGGGCGCGCGCGTGGCGCTGGATCGGTGGCACGCGCAGCCCATCGTCGCGCTGCACGTGGGCGTGGGCATCCTCGCGGGTTACGTGGGGCCCTGGGTGATCGGACAGCTGCTCAAGGGAGTCCCCCTGTTCCACTGGAGCATCGGAAGCACCCCGCCCGCGCAGCGCTCGCGTGAGGTGGAGGAGCCGCCCCGCGAGGGGCTGGCTCCGATCCGGTGAGCACTCCGGCCGTGTGGGGCGTCAAGCGGCGGGGGCCTGGCGGTTGGCGGCGAGCTGGATGACGTTGACCATCAGGTCCTTCACCCGGCGCGGCTTGTTGCCGCCGTTGTCGCGGATGATCTTGTCGATGTCGTCCGTGGGCTGGTGGTAGTCCGGGTTCAGGCTGCCGCCGCCGTTGGGGTTGGAGAGCCCCTCGAACATGAAGAGCACGTCCTCGCCCTTGCGCGTGAAGACGGCGCCATCCTGCCGGTCGCGGTACTGGTTGATGTCCTGGTTGAGCCGGTCGAACGGATCCGCGAGCTTCTGGTTGGCCTGGTTGACGACGTCGCGGAAGTAGTTGGCCTGGCCGCGCGAGTTGGTGTCGACGATGGACAGCCGCTGATCATCCCACCGGCCCACCATGTCCATGTTGACCACGCCGGAGATCTTGTCGAGCCCCAGGCCCGGGATGGGGTGGTCTACGAAGTACTGCGAGCCCACGAGCCCCTTCTCCTCGGCGCCCGTCCACACGAACAGCACCGAGCGGTCCAGCTCGCCGCGCTTCTGCGCCTCGACGAGCTCCGGGATGGAGGCCATCAGCACCGCGCTGCCAGACGCGTTGTCGTCCGCGCCGTTGTTCACCTTGCCGTCGCGGCCCGTGCCGATGTGGTCCAGGTGGGCCATCACCACGATGACCTCGTCCTTGTGGGGACCGGTGCCCTGGAGCATGGCCATGGTGTTCTGCGCCATGGGACCCGCCTCGGAGACCTGTCGCAGCTGATCCACCGTCATCGGGCCGGAGCGCGGCGCCAGCGTCTGGCCGGACGCCTTCATCGTCTCCTCGTACTTGCGGGTGAGCACCTCGCGGGTCTCCGCGGGCATGTTCTCGTCCAGGTAGAAGCCCTCCTGGAACATCTCGTGCCCGAACTCCTTGTGGGCCCCGTGCTCGCCCCAGACCGCTTGGCCGCGCGCCGCGTTCTCGTTGGCGAAGGAGAACACTTGGAACTTCTGCTGGAACGGATCGCTCGGGTTGTGGGTGTTGGGGCCGGTGAGGCCGTACTTCTGGGCCAGCTGCTTCACGTACTCTGACGCAGCGCTCAGCCCGTCCGAGGGACTGTCGCGGCCCTGCAGCGCGTCCGAGGCCAGGTACTCGATGTGCTTCATCGGATCCGAGTCCTCCGAGGCCGGAGGCGGAGGAGGCGGCTGCTCGCCCTTGGGGGTGATGCTGAGGCCCCAGCTCTTCAGGGTGCCGGTGTCCTGGCGCGCCGTGTCCTGCACGGTGAGCGTCCAAGTGCCAGCGGCCTTCTCGCCCGCGAAGGCGGACAGATCAAAGGAGCCCTTGAGGTCGTCCGCGCTGCCGCCCTGCTTGTTGGAGACGACGGCCGTCTTGCCCGAGGGGCTCGTCAGCGAGACGACGAGGTCCCCGCGGTAGGTGTGCTGGAGATCCAGGTCCAGCTTCAGCGAGTCCACCGTGGCGTCGCCCGTGAGGGACAAGGTGGACGTCATCGTCTGGTTGTCGGGGATGGGCGCGTTCGGAGTGACGCTCGCGGTGATGGGGGCGCCCGCCGCCGGGGTCGCGGCGCGGGGAAGCTGGGGCCGAGGCGTCTCACCCAGAGCCACGCGCTGACGCGCCGCCGGGGTGCTCTCGAAGCGGTCGCTGCCCCCCTGGGAGGCCCGGGTGCTGGCGGCCGGCTGCGGCGTCTCGGCTTGGGCTCCGCTGCTGCGGGAAGCCGTCAGCACCTCGCGGGGAAGGCTAACACCCTGAAACTTCTCGGAAATACGCGCGGCCATGGTGGGTAACTCCCCGGTGTGAGGGTGTGTATGTAGGAGTTATCGAAAGTGGTCGCATGTAGGTTTCGTGCTGCGGCACCTTTTTTTGCTGCCTCCATCTCCCCGCCTGGCTTGACGCGTGAGCCGAGCGTATATATATAGCTATTGGGCTATATAGCTAAGAGGCAATGAATGGTCGCTCAGAACGTAGGACACCTCGATCTCGTCTTCTCCGCGCTCGCCGATCCCACACGGCGAGCGATCCTGGAGAGGCTCGCTCAGGGCGAGGCCACGGTGAACGAGCTCGTGGCGCCGTTCGGGCTCAGCCAGCCGACCATCTCGAAGCATCTCAAGGTGCTGGAGCGCGCCGGGCTCGTCTCACGAGGCCGGGATGCCCAGTTCCGTCCGGTGCGCCTCAACGCGGCGCCGCTGGCGGGAGCTGCCCAGTGGCTCGGCGACTACCGCCGCTTCTGGGAGGAGAGCTTCGACCAACTGGATGAGTACGTGAAGGACCTGATGCAAAAGGAGAAGGACCATGACAGCAGCAGCCAGCGTAAGTGAGCCGATTGCCGACCGAGAGCTCGTCATCACCCGCGAGTTCGAGGCCCCCGCGCGCATCTTGTTCGAGGCGCACAGCAAGCCCGAGCACATCAAGAAGTGGTTTGGCCCGAGAGGCTGGCCCGTCACCCTGTGCGAGATGGACTTCCGCAAGGGGGGCCACTTTCGCTTCCAGATGACAGGGCCGGACGGGGAGAAGGGCCCGCCCTTTGGCGGCGAGTACCTGGAGATCCTCCCGAACCAGAAGATCGTCTACGACAACGGCTTCGAGGAGCCGGGCTCCGAGAAGATGATCGTCACCGTCACCTTCGACGAGAAGGGCGGGAAGACGAAGCTCACCATGCACACGGTGTTCGCCTCGGTGGCGATGAAGAAGCTGCACGTGGGCGGGGGCATGGAGGAGGGCGTCAACTCCGGCCTCGATCAGCTCGAGGAGCTCGCGGCCGCGCTGGTCGCGAAAGAGCGCTCGTAAGGCATCCGCCCGCCAGCTGCGGCGGCGTGCGCGTCGGAGCGCCGCTCCTGGGCCAGGTC
This sequence comes from Hyalangium minutum, assembly GCF_000737315.1. GTDB lineage: Bacteria > Myxococcota > Myxococcia > Myxococcales > Myxococcaceae > Hyalangium > Hyalangium minutum. Next base: position 106,624 of record NZ_JMCB01000026.1, on the reverse strand, counting down.
GATGACGCCCATGCCGCCGCGGCCCATCACGCGTCTGGGTCCTGTCTTCCGGAGAGGGGGCCTCAGGGCGGAGTGTTGAGTTTCCAAGAATATCAGGTTTTGACAGTGACTTTCGGAGTAGGGCTCGGCCGATGCACAGGCGACCTGTCAGGGAATTGACCGTTACGCAGGGCTGGGTGACGGTGACTCTCCTGTGACGACTCCGGAGAGCGGTACCGCGACGAAACCCCAGCGCCATATGGGCATGGTGCGCTGGCTACACCCCGCGCAGTTCATTCGCACGAGCATGGACGCCATCGTCGCGGCCGTGTTCGGCTCGCGGGCCGACCAGCGTCTCATCGAGTCCGTGGTACGGCCCCAGGAGCCCTACTTCGACTACTCGCAGATCGAGGACGGGGGCGGCAGCTTCTGGCTGGACTACGTGGCGGACACGGGAGACGGCTGGGACCCGACGTATTGCATCGCCCGGCTGCTGGCGCTGCCGACGCTGGAGACCGCGGTTCCCGGGGGAGCCCAGCACGTCACCCAGCGGGGACGGGTCCTCATCTTCGGAGGAGACGAGGTCTACCCGGGCGCCAGCCGGGAGACGTACGAAGAGCGGCTGATCCAACCCTATGAGGCGGCCATGCGCCGCTCACACCCGCCGAGCCCGGACCTGTTCGTCATTCCGGGCAACCACGACTGGTACGACGGGCTGGCGGCCTTCATGCGCCTGTTCTGCGCGCACCGCTGGGTGGCGGGCCGGCGCACGCGCCAGAGCCGGAGCTACTTCGCCCTGAAGCTGCCGCAGGACTGGTGGTTGCTGGGGACGGACGTCCAGCTCAACAGCGACATCGATGTGCCCCAGGTGGAGTACTTCCGCTCGGTGGCGGCGCTCATGGGGCCGAAGGATCGCGTCATCCTGTGCAACGCGGAGCCCGCGTGGATCCACGCCACCGCCACCAAGAAGCGGCGAGGCTACCTGGAGAACAACCTCGATTATTTGCAGGAGAAGGTGCTGGGCAAGCGCATCAGCGTCTTCATCGCGGGAGATCTCCACCACTACCGCCGGCACGAGGATCCCGAGGGCCGGCAGAAGATCACCGCGGGCGGGGGAGGCGCTTTCCTGCACCCCACCCATGCGCCTCCGGCCCGAGTTCTGCTGGATGACTACAAGGAGAAGAAGAGCTTCCCGGATGAGAAGACCTCGCGGCGGCTGGCGCGCGGGAACCTCCTGCTGATGCGCCACAGTCCGCTGTTTGGGCTGATGAGCGGCACCATGTACCTGCTGCTGGCGCTGGCGGCCTACGCGGAGGTGGGCCACTTAGGGTTGTCCCGCTTCCTGGAGGTGATCTCCAAGGTAGGGTACTCCATGGTGCTCCGGCCGCTGTCGCTGGTGTTGGGTGTGGCCACCCTGGCCGCCTTTACCGCCTTCGCGGACGTGGCGTTCGGCCGGTGGCGGACGCTGGCGGGCGCGCTCCACGCGACGGCCCACCTCACCGCTGCCTTCCTCTGTGCCTGGGGGGCCACCTACGTCACCGTCAGCGTCCTGGGCATCTGTCCGGAGATGGCTGCGGATGGGATGACGTGCACGGCAGGTTGGCTGCACCAGGCTGGCAAGTTCCTGATGGACACGGTGCTGACCTTCGCGTTCGGCTTTTTCGTGGGGCCCTTCGTGACGGGCTTCTATCTGTGGGTCAGCGTCAACGGCTTCCTGGCCCACTACAACGAGGCGTTTGGCGCGCTGGCGATACCGGACTGGAAGAACTTCCTGCGCCTGCGCATCGACCCGGACGGCAGCCTCACCGTCTTCCCCGTGGGCGTCGAGCGCGTGCCTCGCAAGTGGAAGAAGACCCACGCTGGGCCCTATGCGCCCGCGTACGAGTCAGATGATCCCAAAGCCACCGAGCCCATCCTCATCGAGGAGCCCTTCCGGATCCGCTGAGTCTGGAGGGACAGGGGCTCACTTCTCCGGGGGGCGCTGGCGCATCAGCCCTTCCTGAGCCGTCGAGGCCACCAGGCGGCCCTCGCGCGTGAAGATGCGCCCGTGGGCCAGCCCTCGGGCATTGCCCGCCCAGGGGCTCTCCATGGCGTACAGCAGCCAGTCGTTCATGCGCAGGTGGCCGTGGAACCAGAGGGCATGGTCCAGGCTGGCGAGCTGCAGTCCGGGCTGCAGGACGCTCATGCCGTGCGGCAGCATCGCCGTGGTGATGAGGTTGAAGTCCGAGGCATAGGTCAGCAGGTACTGGTGGACCTGCGGATCCTTCGGCAGCTCGCCGTTGGCCCGGAACCACACGTAGCGGACCGGATCCGTCGGCTGAGGCGCGAAGGGATCCCGCTCCGCCACGGGGCGGATCTCGATGGGCTTGTCGCCGAGGAACTTGTCGCGCACCTTTTCGGGGATGCGGTGGGCGTGGCGGCGCAGCAGCTCAATGTCCGTGGACAGGCCCTCGGGGCCGGGGACCTGGGGCATGGGCGCCTGGTGCGAGGCGCCCGGCTCCTCGCTCTGGAAGGACGCCATCATCGTGAAGATGGGCTGGCCCTTCTGGATGGCCACCACGCGCCGGGTGGTGAAGCTGCCGCCGTCGCGCACGCGGTCCACGGTGTAGACCACGGGCAGGCTGGCGTCCCCGGGGCGCAGGAAGTAGCCGTGCAGCGAGTGCGCATGCCGCTGGGCCTCTACTGTCTTGCTGGCGGCCGACAGCGCTTGCCCCAGCACCTGGCCTCCAAAGAGCTGACGGAAGCCGAGGTCCTGGCTGCGGCCTCGGAACAGGTTCTCCTCGATGGGCTCCAGCTCGAGCAGCGCGAGCAGATCCTCCAGAACTCGATTCATGTCCTCTCCACCTCCCCGCTCAGCCGAGCACCAGCGGCAATGATCGATACCCCAGGCTCAGCGGAGCGGAGTTCTGCCGCACCGCGGGCTCCTGTCCCCGCTCCAAGACGGGGAAGCGATCGAGCAGCGCGTTCAGTGAGATTCGACCCTCGAGCCGGGCCAGCATGGCCCCCAGGCAGAAGTGGGGGCCGAACCCAAACGCCACGTGCTCGGTGTTCTCCGGACGGCCGGGCCGGAACTCCTCCGGCTCCGCGAAGACGTCGGGATCCCGGTTCGCAGCGCCAAAGTAGAGGTCCACCAGCTCGCCCGCCTGCAGCTCCACCTCGCCGATCCGCACTGGACGGGCTGTCACTCGGGGACGCCGCTGGATCGGGCTCTCGTAGCGCAGCACCTCTTCGATGATGGGGTCGACCAGGGAGCGGTCCTCACGGGCGCGGCGCCAGAGCTCCGGGCGATCCGCGAGCAGGGCCATCATGTTGCCGATCAGGTTCGTGGTCGTCTCGTTGCCCGCGATGAGGAGCACCATGGTGAAGTTCAGGATCCCCTCAGCGGAGAGCGACTCTCCCTCGACCTTGGCCTCCAAGAGCGCCGAGATCAGATCCTCCCGAGGATGAGCCCTGCGCTCGGCGATGCTCTGGCGCAGGTAGTCGTTCAACGCCTGGAGCTTGCGGGCCCGCTCCTCCGGGGGGATTCCCACGTAGGAGATCATGGCGTCCGACCAGAGCTTGAGGGAGGGGTAGTCCTGGGGCGGGAGGCCGAGCAGCTGGGCAATGACTTGGATGGGCAGAGGGACCGCATAGGCCGCCATGAACTCCAAGGGGCCTCGGCCCGAGGCGTCGAGCAGGTCCTGGGCGATGCGGCCCACCGGCTCCGCGAGCGAAGCGACACGCTGCGGGCTGAAGGCCTTGTTCACGAGCCGCCGCAGGCGGGTGTGTTGCGGCGGGTCATCATGCACCATCGGGAGCTTGGGCATGTTCCTCAGCACCTGCGGCGAGTACGCGGAGAACGTCGCCGGGTCGCGGAGGGCGGCCACCACGCTCTCGTGGCGCAGCAGGGCCCAGGAGTAGAGAGGCGCTGTCTGGCCCGGGGTGGCGCCTGCGGGGAGCCTCATCAACCGGACCGGGTTGGGGCCGCGGAAGGCTCGGTAGACTGGGTAGGGGTTGACGATCCCCTCAGCGGAGCCGAGCACGTCGGGCGAGAGCGGTGCAGAGGCGTGCATGGGGCCATCTGACAAGATGACGCCTCGGAGGACAACAAGCGGTGAGTCCCGGCAGGGGCTCCCACAGACACCCCTGTTCCGGAGGACTGGCTTGGGACGTCAGGTCCCCGCGTCCGTGGGAGCTGTGCCGCCGTCAGTGGCCTCGGGGGGGCTGCCCGTCATCTCCTCGGTGAGGCCTTGGTCGCCCGTGCCGGGCTCCACCTCTCCGGCGGGCGAGACGACGCCTCCGGTGACGGGTTGCTCGCCCTCCTCGGGGATGAACTCCAGCATCTCCACGAAGGCCTGGCCTGGCAGGCGGAAGTCCATGGCCGTCACGCGGGGCCGGCCCTGGAGCTCGAAGAGCTGCTGCGCCACCGAGCCCGCCTGCACGCGCTGGTCCGAGAAGAAGACGTAGACCTTCACGGGGCCTTCCTGCGCGGGGACGCGGAAGCTCGCGTTGGCGACGGGGCGGCCCGAATCGCATTTGATGGAGCGGTTCTCGCGCGTCATCGTCAGCTGCCGGATGACGCCCTTCTGGGACACCGTGTAGACGAGGCAGTAGGGCAGCTGGCCCTCGCTGGGGACGATCTCCATCGTCGAGCCGCTCACCTTGCGGAGCTGCGCCCGAGTCGGCGGAGCTTGCTTGTTGTCCTGGGTACAGCCTGCCGTCAGCGCCAAAACGGCCACGGCCCATGGCCACCGCGTCATATGTTCCTCCCTCCCGCTTCGAACTGCTGTCTGCCTGGGCAGCCTACCTTGGACGTTGCCCCCAAGGGAGAAGACTGTGTCGCCTGCAGGAGGTTGAACAGGCCGCGGGGCTCAGGGACGCTGATAGACGACAATCTGCGGCGTCTCGTCCAGGTAGAGCCCTGTGACGGGCGTCCGGGTACCGAAGGCCTGCCAGATGTTGAACTCATGCTCGCGGAACTCCTGGTGGTACTGGTACACGGCGATGTCCGCGTCCGAGGGGCTCCAGGCCAGCTGCAAGTCTCTCCGCAGCATTCCGTTCTCCTGGTAGTGCTGGACGGAGTAGCCCGTCACCTCGTGCAGGTAGACGCGGGCGCCGGGCTTGGCGTGCTCGTTGATCCACGGCAGCACGCCCGTCACGTGGCTGGACCAGAACTGGCGCTGCATGCCCAGGGAGGCCGCGCCGGGCAGTCCTCCCGCAAGCTCCGAGTAGAAAGCCGTGCCATAGGGGAACACGCGCACCAGCCCGGCCAGCGCTGGGGCCATGAGCAGCGCGAACACGGGGACTGCGACTGTGGCGAAGGGCAGGGTGGGGCGGCGGGTCCGCAGCCGCTCCACGAGCGCGGTGCAGCCCCCCACGACTGCGGCTCCCGCGAGGATTCCCAGGAAGGGCATGGACGGCAGCCAGTGCTTCACTCCGCCGAAGTGCGGCACCTGCGGGTGGCTGATGATGGCGATGGAGGCCACCGCGTTCACGGCCACGAGCGCTTCCGTGAGGGAGGGACGGCGGACCCACTCGCGTGTGCGGGTTGGGAGGCTGAGCAGCGCGCGCCCCACCACGGTGAGCCAGCCCACGGCCATGGGGACGAAGAGGCTGGTAGGCACGGTGAGCGCGGTCTTCACCAGCACGTAGCTCAGGGGGAACGGCGGGGCGCGCATGAGGTTGCCCAGGTAGAACCAGGCGTAGTGCTCGTGCTTGGCGTGGAAGCTCAGGTACCAGGCCACGCGCGCCACAGGGTGGTGCCAGAGGTAGGGCCAGTGCAGGTAGAAGAGGATCGGCCCGAACACGGCCATCGCCGCCACGGGGATGAGCGCGCGAGCCGTGGGTTCGTGCACGCGGTGGAGCTCGCTCAGCACCCAGAAGGCGCCCACCGCCAGCCCCACGAAGAGGATCATGTGCGGGCTGAGGGGGATGAACTTCCGCTCGAAGCCACCTGGGCCCAGCGCGATGAAGAGCAGCAGGTAAAGCGCGGCCACGGCGGCGAACAGGCCGACGAAGCGCCACGCTCCGTCCCGCGCCGCAGGCACGTCCTGGCTCTCCTTCCATGCCCGCCACAGGGCGAACGGGACGAGCACGAAGGGCAGGAAGAGCGCGTTGTGCTTGGTGCAGAGGGCGAGCCCGAACGCTACGCCGCAGAGGAGCCCCCAGCGCCGGGACTCCATGGCGCGCCAGAAGGCGTAGACGACGAGCAGCCACATGGCCGCCACGGGCATGTCGAAGGCGGCCAGCTCCGCGTTGAAGTAGTGGCGAGGAACGAGCAGGAAGGAGAGGGCGGCGAAGAGTCCCACGGCCCGGCCGTAAAGGGCGCTGCCGAAGAGGAAGGTGAGCGCAGGCACCAGGGCCGCCATGGCCAGGGCGGGGAGGCGGAGGGCCGTCGCGGGGCGCAGCCACCCGAGCGTCTCGTGGAACAGCAGGTGAGAGAGCCCGAAGAGCTCTTTCATCAGCACGGGGTGCTCGTGGTTCACGTCCCACGCGCTGACGATGGCCGAGTCCTTCATCGCCAACGAGGGATGCTGGAACAACTGCTGGAACCAATGGGCGTAGCTCTCGGAGGAGACGAAGTAGATGCCCTCGTCGCGCACGAAGCCCACGGCGCGCTCGGTGATGAGCAGGACGAGGAAAGCCCCCACCCAGAGCCCTACGGCGATCCACTTCTCCTGACGTGTGGCCGGCCGCCCCAGCATCACGCGCCCTCCCCTGGAGCCCCGAGGGCGAACACGTCCAGGCACAGTTGGCGCGCCTCGGGGTTGGTGGCCTGGGACCAGATCTTCACGGTGCGAGGCTCTCCGGGGGGCAGTGCTCGCTCCGCCTTCTGGAGGCCGGGCACGCCCTGCGGCACGACCACGTCCAGCAGCCGCTCGCCGGTACGCGCGTCATCCACGCCGATGATGACGTTGCTCCGATGGGGCGCTCCGAAGGGGAACTCGAAGATGAGGCCTCCCTCGAGGCGAAGTCCCGTTCCTCCAGGCACACCGTCGAACTCCGCGACGAGCCGGTCCGCCCCGCCGGGTGGGTGCATCCACAGACAGTGACGCGGCTCGTAGAGGATCTCGTGCCACTCTGGAGCCACATAGAGGTGAGGAGGCCCGGGGCAGCGGTGCGCCTGGCCGTCGAAAGGGCAGGGACGGCGCGTGCCATCCGGGGACTCCAGGTAGACACGGGCGTGGGCGTATTGCTCGGAGGCCACGAAGCGGTGCGGACGGTAGCGCCCATTCGTGTAGAGCGTGAGCGTGAGGTTCCCGGCCTGGAAGGGCTGGCCCACCGCTGTGCGGCCGGGGAGGAAGTCGTGGAGGAAGGCTTCCTCATCGGCCTTGGGCAGCTGTGGCTGGCCCAGCACCCAGATGCGTGGGTGCGCGAGGAGGTTGTCCTTGTCCGAGCCGAAGTAGCCGACCACGGGGACCTGCGGCGGCAGGTACAGGCGCGCGCGCTCGGTCCACCAGGGGAAGAGCAGCACCGTGTCTCCCGGACGGAGCTCGGCCTTCAGCCGCTCACTGACGGCGAGGTAGTCCGTCTCCGAGGGGAGCCGCCCGGGCAGCCGCGCATAGAACACCAGGCACAGCAGCGCGACGAGGACGAATCCCCCCAACTGCACCAGGGGGAGGGCTGCGAGGAGGGACTTAGGACTTCGCAAGGCGGATCTTCTGCTCGCTCTTCTCGCGGCAGAAGGTGCAGAAGGTGGGCTCACCCTGGGCGAAAGAGGGCGTCCACGGTGGGTACATCGAGCAGCGCGGATCCAGGCAGTGGTGCAGCTCCCACAGGTGCCCCAGCTGGTGCAGCGCGTGCCGCGCCACTGGCTTGTACCCCACCTCGAGATCCTTGTACCCGGCGCTCGTGATGATCGCCTTGTCCTTGCCAAACCGCGAGAAGCCGTTCGTCGGCGCCGTGCCGCTCGGCAGCTCCCGCTCCTTCAGCTTCCGGCTCGTCAGATACAGGACCTTGTCGTCCTTGTAGGCCCGCACGCCCTTCACCGCGTCCAGCACCTTCTCGGCGTCCAGCGGCTCGGGCATCCCCGAGGGCAGCTCGAACTGCCCCGTGTGCTCGCTGCCCACGCCGAACGCCGTGTAGAGCGTGCGGCTGAACTTGGCCAGCTGCTTGTCATCGTACGAGTCCAGCGTCACCACGCGAATCACGGAGCATCACCTCGGAGACAAGGTTCTCACTCGGCGGGCTCGCCACCCGCCGCCATCCCGTGCGTCCTACTCGGTCCCTTCCTCGGGCTTCTTCTTCGGCGGACGGCCGCGCTTCTTCGGAGCCGCCGGCGCCGCGGCCTCACCCTCGGGCTTCGGCTTGGGCGGGCGGCCGCGCTTCTTCGGAGCCGCCGGTGCCGCAGCCTCACCCTCGGGCTTCGGCTTGGGCGGACGGCCCCGCTTGCGCTTCGGAGCCTCTTCCTCGGCACCCTCGGCCGGCGCTGCTTTCGCCGCCTTCTTGGCCGCCTTGGGAGTCTCCTCCTCGTCGCCCGCCTCCTCGTCGCCCGCTTCCTCGGAAGACTCCTCCTCGGGTGGGGCCTCCTCCTCGTCCGGAGGCAGGTCCTCCAGGTCGCCGTCGAGCCCCAGCAGGGCCCCATCCAGCCCCAGGTCGTCCTCGTCCCCCACGCCGCGCGGCTTGAACTCCTCCGCGGTGCGCTTGGGCCGCTCGCGGCCCGGCGGGAACAGGACGATGTCGATCGAGTCCTCCGCGTTGACCTCGGGGATGTTCAGCGCGGCGGCGACCTCGGACACCAGCAGGTGGCGCGCGTTGTCGTACAGCTCGCGCTCCTTGGTGGGCAGCGGCCGCAGCTCGCTGAGCACCTGCAGGCCCTTCACCACCTCGGCCAGCCCCAGAATGCCGCCCTGGGTCATCCGGTCCAGGTTGGTCCGGGCCCGCTGCTTCCAGTCCAGGTCCGCCTTGTCGCTGTCCGAACGGAGGAAGGAGTAGATCTGCTCTACGTCCTCGGCGGTGGCGACCTTGCGCACGCCGATGGCGGTGACCTTGGCCTGAGGCACCATCACCACCGCACCGTCTTCTTCCCGGCGCATCGTGACGAAGGTCAGCTTCTGGCCAGCCACTTCTTTCACATCGATGGCCGTGACGAGGCACACCCCTTGGTTGGGGTAGACCACCCGATCGCCGACCGCGAGCTGAAGTCCTTCTGGCATGTCCCCCTCGTGGGCGAGAGCAACGAGCGCAGACGCCGGTCGTAGCACCGAGCGGCGCTCAACGCTACGACATTACCGGCGGACTGCCGCCGTGAGTTCATCGGAATGTTCGCTCGCCAGGATGCCGTGCATCACCTGGTGCAGCCGGGCGTCCACGTGGGCGGCCACCTCGGAGTCCGTGGGCTCGGGCGTCACCGGTGCCATCTGCTCGCGAGAGGACAGTCCCGCCACCGCCGCCACCGCCGTCCCCAGCACTCCCAGTACGAGCCACTTCTTCATGTGCAGCCTCCCACCGAGCCCGCAGCAGGCGGGCCTCATGCACGACAGGGTAGGGAAGGCGGGCGGTTGATCAATTTTTCGGCTACAGGATGCTCCACATTGCTACAGGGAGCCACACGCCCCAGAGGGCTCAGCACCCCTGGGGGTGAGGGCCGGTGATGGTGACAACCTCGACGGAGAGCGCTCCGGCGTTGTCCTCCAGGTCCTCGTCCGGGAAGGTGAAGCGCAGCCAGCTCATCCCGGTGAAGCGGGTGGGGTGGCCCCTCTCCACCACATGGGCCCGGCCCGACGTCCAGGGGCCGCCCACCTCCGCGCCGCAGCCGCCGTCCTGGAGCACGAGCACCTTGCCCACGGCCTCTCCCTGGATGCCGCGCGTCCGGGCTGGCCGGGCGGTGTCGCGCAGGCGCACCTCATAGGTGGTGGCGGGATCGAGCCCGCGCAGCGTGTAGCTCTCCCCAGGGCGGGGTGTCACCGCGTGCTGGTGCGTGTCCACCATCACCGTGGCGCCGGTGCCGCTGGCCGTCTCTCGCACGGCGACCTGGAAGCTGCCGGAGGGCGCCTGTCCGGGGCTCTCCGGCACGAAGAGGTAGAGCGCGAAGGCGTTGCTCACCTGGAGCTCCTGTCCCCCCAGCAGCCCGAAGGACTTCCGCGCGGGGAGCGAAGCGCCGCCTTCCAGGTAATAGATGAGGGTGTCCGCCGAGGCCCCCGCGGCCGAGCCCTTCTTGGGGCCGCGCTCGGCGCGCAGGGAGTAGGTGCGAGACGGATCCAGCCGCAGCCGCGCCGCCGAGGACGGGGGCACGAGGAAGGCATGCTGCGAGGGCCGCAGCTCGAAGCTCGGCAGGGGGAAGGTCCCCTCATTGGGCACCTGCGCGCCGGGAGGCAGTACCGAGGCGCCTGTCATCGACTGCCGGGCGAGCCGGGGACTCGCGGGGCGCAGGTTGGCGCGCACGGCCAGGGTGGCGCCCTCGTCGGCCCGGACGCGCTGGCTCCAGGACTCCATGCCGATGGCGTGCACTTCAATGAGGTGTTCGCGATCCGCCGAGAGGGGAATGAGCGTGGGCGTGTGCTCCATGAGGAGCAGCCCGTCCACCCAGACGGAGGCCCCCTGGGGCGTGGAGGTGAGCTCCACCGAGAACGTCTTGCCGTCCTCTCGCGTCAGGAAGAACGCGACAGCGAGGAGCGCGGCGGCCACGGGCGCGCCGAACAGCACCCACGGTGCAATCGACCACCGTCTGCGCGGAGGCTCGGGGGGCTCCGGAGGAGGGGGCAGGGTGGGGACGGGCAGCGAGGAGCGGGAGGGGGTGCGGAGGCGAGGAAGCTCATCCGGCAGTTCTCGGCTCCACTGCTGGAGCTGGGCCAGGAAGTCCGGAGGCAGCCGCACGGGGCGCCCCTCCGCCACGAGCTCCGACTCGAAGAGATAGCCCATGAAGTGGGCCAGGGCGCTCGCGGGGAAGTCCGGCACGCAGGTGTGCAGGTACGTCTCCAGCGCCTCGCCAAACGCCTGCGCCGAGGGGTAGCGGCGCTCGCGCTCCACCGCCATCGCGGTGAGCAGGATGCGCTCCAGCTCCGGGGCCACGTCCGGGTTGAGGGAGCGCGGAGGAGGGAAGTTCCCCTGGGTGATGATCTGCAGCACCTCCATCCGCTCCCCCTCCCAGGGCAGCCGGCCGCAGAGCATCTGATAGAGCACCACGCCCGCGGCGAAGATGTCCGCGCGCGCGTCCAGCTCGCGGCCCATCGCCTGCTCGGGGGAGAAGTACAGGTACTTGCCCTGGCCCGCGCTGGCCTCCGCATCGGCGCTGCTGGCCAGCCGCGCCCGGGCGATGCCGAAGTCCACCAGCTTCACCTGGCCCTCGTACCCGAGCACCACGTTCTGCGGGCTGACGTCCCGGTGGATGATGTTGAGCGGCCGTCCGCTCTCGTCCAGCTGGTTGTGCGCGTACTCCAGGCCCCGGAGCATCTCGGTGGCCACCCGCAGCGCCAGCGGCACGGGCAGCACCGCCAGGTCCTTGTCCTTGGCCCGGCGCAGCACCTTGGACAAGGGCTGGCCATGCACCCACTCCAGGGCCAGGTAGTACTCGCCGTCCACCTCGCCGAAGTCGACGACGTGGGAGATGTTGCCGTGGCTCAGCCCCGCGGCGATGCGCGCCTCGTTGACGAACATGGAGACGAAGGCGGGGTTGTCGGCGAACGAGGGGAGGATCTTCTTGATGACCACCTGCTTGGTGACGCCGGCGGCCGCCGTCATGCGCGCGCGATAGATCTCCGACATCCCGCCCACCGCGATGCGGTCGAGCAGCAGGTATTTACCGAACTCCTGTCCCCCGGCGGGCAGCAGCACGATGGATCTGGTCTCCTGGCGGCAGCCCCGCGCAGCGCTCGCTTTACTGCATGTCTCCGCGCGGAGCCGCCAGAAGCTATCATGCGAACCCGACTGTCCTGTCCTGAGAGATCGCTCTTGCCTTCGCCTGCCCGCTTCCTCGCCTCTGCCCTCCTGCTCGTCTCCTCTTCCGCGCTGGCCGGTCCCGCCGTCCTGCTCTTCCCATCTTTGGGACGGCCCTCGGGGGTGGTCGTCCAGGGCCGCGTGCTGAAGGAGGCCCCCAGCCGTGGCAGCTCCGTGCTGTCGCGCAACCTGCGCCGGCTCACGGCGCCCAACTGGGAAGGTGCCAAGGTGGAGGTGTCCTTCCAGGGCATCACCGCCACGGTGACGAGCGGGCACGATGGGAACTTCGAGGTGAACCTCCAGCCGCGCGAGGGCTCCAGTTTCCCCACAGGGATTGCCTTGGCCGAGGCGAAGGTGACCGGCGCCAGCGCCCAGGTGCGCGTGGAGGTCGTTCCGGATACCACACCGTTCCTGGTCATCTCGGACTTCGATGACACGCTGGCCGTCACGCAGGTCATCAAGCCGGCCAAGCTGATGGAGTCGGCGTTCCTGAAGGACTCGGACACGCAGGCGGTGGTGCCCGGCATGTCGGCCTTCTATGGGTGCCTGAAGACGCCGGGGGTGCCCGCGTTCGCGCTGGTGAGCGGCTCTCCGGTTCAGTTCGTGCCGCGCATCCACAGCTTCCTGACTCGCAACGCGTTCCCGTCGTTCGGGATGTACCTGAGGGACCTGGGCCCGGACACGCTGTCCAACTACAAGCAGCCCGCCATCCGCAAGCTGCTGAGCCAGTTCTCGCAGCCAGTGGTGCTGGTGGGGGACTCGGGGGAGAAGGATCCCGAGGTGTACGAGCAGATCCGCGAGGAGTTCCCCGGGCGGGTGAAGGCCATCTACATCCGGGACGCGGGCCACAGCGAGGACTCGGAGCGCTTCACGGACATGGTCCTGTTCAAGGACGCGCGCGAGGCGGCCGCACACGCGGTGAAGAGCGGGCTGGCCGATGCGGCGTGTGTCGCGGCGGCGTTCCCTGCGGCGGCGCCCACGGCGGGACAGACGGTTCCATGAGGAGGGCAGGGCCCGAGGTGCTCCTGGCGGCGCTCCTGCTGGGAGCTGGGTGCCGGGAGGAGAAGCCGGCCGAGCCGCTCACGTCGCTGGCGCCCCCACCGCTGGCTCCGCTCGCTGCTGACCCGGTGGATGCGGGGATGGGGGAGGACGCCGAGGCCCTGTTCCGCCTCGCGCCCGCGGAGGTGTACGGCGAGGAGGTGCCAGCAAAGGCGCTGAAGTTGGAGCTGGCGGGAGAGGCCGTGCAGCTCGGTGCGGAGCGCTTCTCGCCGCGCCGTCCCGAAGAGGCGGAGCGGTTGGCGGAGGGCGTGCGGGGGAAGGTGGTGCTGGTGGTGCCGGACGCGGACACGTTCCTGGCGCAGACCTCCGAGCTGCTGGAAATGCTGAGGGACTCGGCGGCGGAGGTGTGGCTGAAGCATCCGGATACGGCGGTGGCCTACCGGCTGGTGCTGAGGGACGAGGAGGGCTTCCGGGCGTGGCTGGCGGAGGTGGCGCCGGGGAAGCTGCGCATCATCCAGCGCTCGGACGGCTTCGAGCTGACCACGAGCGTGGGGAAGCTGCCGGGGAGAGACCCCAACGGGCCCTCGGTTCCGGTGCGGGGTGGCAAGCAGGACATCGCCACGCTGCGCAAGGGGCTGGAGCGGCTCAAGGGCCGCTTCAAGACGGCCGAAGATATCTGCCTGGTGCCTTCGTTCGGGACGGAGGTGGCGCAGGCGGTGCGGGCGCTGAGCGCTGTATACACAGCGCCAGGAGAGCCGCTCTTCGAGACGCTCTGTTTGGTTTATCCCACCCCTCACCGGCCTCGGGACGGTGGGTAGGAAAACGCTGCTTCCTTAGTGGCGCCGTGTTGCGGTGCGCCATACCTTGCCCACGCGGTGTTTTCACCATGCGTGCTGAGCAAGAGGGCACGCCCGTGGGAGGTGCCAGATGGCCGCAAGTACCGAGACGTCGCAGTCCACCGAGCTGCCCGCAGGTGGCGCGTTCCTCCTCGAGGAGGTGGGCTCGCAGCGCATCATGACGCCGGAGCAGTTCACGGAAGACCATCGCCTGTACCTGAAGACAGCGATGCAGTTCAGCCGTGAGCAGGTGCTGCCGCAGGCCGAGCGCATCGAGTCCAAGGACAACGCGCTGCTGAAAGAGCTGCTGCGGCGCGCGGGCGAGCTGGGCCTGCTGATGATCGACATCCCCGAGGCCTACGGCGGGCTGGGGTTGGACAAGACGACGTCCATGTTGATCACCGAGGCCATGAGCGTCATGGGCTCCTGGTCGGTGACGTTCAGCGCGCACACGGGCATTGGCACGCTGCCGATCGTCTGGTTCGGCAACGAGGAGCAGAAGGCGAAGTACCTGCCGAAGCTGGCCACGGGCGAGTGGGTGGCGGCGTACGCGCTGACGGAGCAGGGCAGCGGGAGCGATGCGCTCGGGGCGAAGACGAAGGCAGTGCTGTCGCCCGACGGGAAGCACTACGTGCTGAACGGCTCGAAGCTCTACATCACGAACGCGGCGTTCGCGGATGTGTTCGTGGTGTTCGCGAAGGTGGACGGGGACAAGTTCACGGGCTTCATCGTGGAGAAGGACACGCCGGGATTCACGGTGGGGCCCGAGGAGCACAAGATGGGCATCCGTGGCTCGTCCACATGCCCGCTGTACTTCGAGGACGCGCGGGTGCCGGTGGAGAACGTGCTGGGGGAGATCGGCCGCGGGCACAAGATCGCGTTCAACATCCTCAACTACGGCCGGCTCAAGCTGGGGGCGGGTGTGACGGGCGGGATGAAGATCCAGCTCGAGAACGCGCTGGGCTTTGCCCAGGAGCGCAAGCAGTTCGGCACGCCGGTGGTGAGCTTCCCGCTGACGCGCGAGAAGTTCGCGCGCATGGCCACGGTGATCTACGCGAACGAGTCCATGACGTACCGGACGGCGGGGCTGGTGGACGGGAAGCTGGCGGGGCACGAGCGGCAGGCGAAGGACTACGACGCGCACGTGATAGCGGCCATCGAGGAGTACGCGATCGAGTCGTCGATCATGAAGGTGTTCGGCTCGGAGGCGATCGGGCAGCTGGTGGACGACGCGGTGCAGATCCACGGCGGGGCGGGCTACATCGAGGAGTATCCGGTGGAGCGGGCGTACCGGGATGCGCGCATCAACCGCATCTTCGAGGGCACGAACGAGATCAACCGGATGCTCATCACCGGGCTGCTGCTGAAGCGGGCGGTGAAGGGGCAGCTTCCGCTGATGGCGGTGGCGCAGTCGGTGGAGGACGAGCTGGAGCAGGGTGGGGTGCCGCGGGCGCGCCGGGAGGACGCGCTGGCGGCGGAGGAGCGCGCGGCGGAGTGCCTCAAGCGCATGGCGCTCTACGGGCTCAAGGTGGCGGCGGAGACGTTCGGCACGGAGCTGGATCAGCACCAGGAGGTGCTGGCGGGGCTGTCGGACGTGGTGATGGACGCGTTCGCGCTGGACTCGATGGTGACGCGCACGCGGCAGAGCGCCTCCGATGGGGCGCTGGATGCGACCCGGGTGGCGATGGCGCGGCTGTACGGGATGGAGGCCATGGCCCGCTCGTTCGAGCGGACGCGGCGCGCGCTGTGCGCTTCGGCGAAGGGCGAGGCGCTCCAGCAGCACCTGGCCCGGATTGCGCCACTTCAGCTCTTCACTCCGTATAACCCCACGGAGTTGCGCGAGCAGATCGTGGCGGCGGTGGAGAAGGCTGGCGGCTATCCGCTGTCTGCGGTTTAGGAAACTGCCGCTCTATCCTCCCAATGCGGTCGCTTCAGTGGCGGAAGGCCAGAGCGGTGCGGCGTCGGGCCCGGTGGATGCAGAAGGCCTCTGGCACCACATCGCCTCTGATCTGACAATCATGCGTGTGCGAGCCAAACCGGATATTGTACCTACCCAAGCTAGGCTTTTTCACTGGCCTATACCAAAAAGGGGGCAGGATGGGCGCTAGGACAGCTCAGTCGCTGATAGACGAATTTAGAAATACCGTCCGTAACCGTGCTCCGCTCATCCGAGCCCGCGCTGCTGGGCAGCGGACGCTCCTCGAATTCAGGCTTTCCTCTGAGCGGGAACGCAACCACTCCGCCATTTGGTGGATTCACCTCGCTCACCTTGGCACTCTCGACAAATTAGAGGGCCTCCTTCGACGGGACGGGCCATATGAAACCCTTGAGCTGCTAGCCATAGCTCGCAACATTTTTGAGAACTTAGCCTGGCTTCGGCTCATGTCGAATGACCACCGATATGGCTTGGTTTTCTACAGCCAACTCCTTCGAGGGCAAATCGACAGCCTCCAGGGCCTGATCACGAAGATCTCGGATGAGGCAGATCTGTTTGAGTCTGTCGAAGAACTTGATGACCACGCTCTGATGTCGACAGTTGGCGAAATAGTTGCCAGCGATCCATCGCCGGAAGCGATTGCAGAGGCGCAAGCCGAGCATAGGTCAAAAACCGACATGCTGGACGACATGGTTCGGCGCGAGTTCAGCTTGTTTTCGGAACCGGCCACTTCGAACGGGTACGGCTACCAAGCCCATCTGCTGAGAACGAAGACCATCCCTAAGTACCAGGGGCAGTTGAGTAAGGTAATTCAGCACAAGGCGGAGTTCGATACTGTGCTGCCATCCCTGCTCGATGCGCGAATGTTCGGCATAGCGATCAATAAATGGAATTGGGCCGATCGCGCGAAGGACGCTGGCATGGAAAAGCACTATCGGTTCCTCTACCCTTATACGAGCAAACTCCTCCACTCGACGCCGCTTAACATCATCTCCGATAAGGCGTTGACGGAGGCGGAGACATTAATCGTTCTGGATTATATTGTGGTGTCTGCTGGCGACTTGCTGGATCTGATCGGGAACTTCACATACCCAGGCCAGATCAACGCTATCTCCGTCAGTAGCTGATGGAAGTTCTCCCGCTTGAGCATGAGCATAGACAGGATAGAGGCCATGCTGAGAGTGAGGGCTGAAGTATAGGAAGATGGGCGCGCCGGCCAGGGCCGAGGCTGTGAATTCCTGGACAGGCTTCAGCCACAGTTTGTCGGTGGGCAGTTTTGGTTTGTCTGGACACTGTCCACTGTTTGCAGCAGCACGCGCGTGGTGCACCTCGACACGGGCCATGGTGAGCCCTTCATCCATGTCCCACGCGCGAACGATGCCCGTCCCGTGGAGTTGGAGGAGGAGGAGTTCACCCACCGGCCATCGCAAAGGAGGTCTGGCAGAAGAGGCTCTCAGTTAACCCGGAGAAAGTAGCGCGGGAACTGCTTGAACTCTCCCCGCGCAGTGGCTGGTACCGGCACTGACGGGCGAACTCCAACGGCCGGGACGACAGATCTCCACCCCGGGTACATGGCTCAACAAGCTGGTGACGCGGAGCCCATGACTCAAGGAACCGACGATGGCGAAGCGGTACTTCGACCTCTCCGATGACGTTCACATTGCCGGCCGATGGCATCTGGGCATGCCCATCAATGCGGTAGGACAGGATCATGGGGCGTGGCTGTTCATGAGGGGGGATCCCGCTCAAGTCCAGGGACGGCTGCGAGTTCCCCTCTATCGCCTTGGCAAGACGCTCGACTTTTCGCTCGCGGATGCTGGGGCCATTCCTGTTGTCCACGCCAAGGTCGCTTCGCTCCTGAAGGAGCTAGCCCCTGAGGATGTCCAGCTCTTCCCTGTCGAGATCGACGGACAGCCAGATCACTTCTGCCTCGTGAATGTCACTCGTCTGGTGAGGTGCATCGACGATGAAGCGTCCGAGGAGGTGGAGTATTGGACTCCAGAGGATGGGCGTCCGGAGAAGACCGGCAAGTACCGAGCCGTGGCCGGTATGCGAATTGATCCCTCGAAGGTGGGGGATGCCAAGATCTTCCGCCCTTGGGGGTGGACCATCGCCCTCATCGTCTCCGAGGAGGTCAAGGAGGCCCTAGAGCACATCGGAGCCACGGGGACGAAGTTCAAGGAGGTGTAGTTCGTCGGGTCACTCACCGTGGGCACAAGCTACAATGTGCGCTATTGGTGGAGACCACTGGCCACCACCCTCTTTTCATCGAAAATGGGCTTTTATGATGAGTATCGATATCTACACAGAAAAAGCCATCCAAGTACCGAGCAAGGAGCACATCATCCCAAACTTCCTGGGAGGCCAGCTCATCTCGTGCGAACTCATCGACAAATTCACTAACGACTACTTTGGCGGCAGTATTGATGCCGCACTGGCACAGGCACTTCGACCCATTACGGTCCCACTCGATGCCCGCTCAGATAGGAAACCGAACGAGCCTGCCCCTGCGATGCAGGCAACGTCCGTCGATGGCGAAACCTATGAGGTCAGAGCCGGTGGAGTCGTGCGCCCCACGCCCAAACTGGACGTACAGGTCATTGGAAGAGAGCTGCACATTAATGGCTCGGCACCAGGCATGCCGGAGATACGTCAGGCTCTCAGAAAGAAGGTAAAGCAACTCGGCCTGTCTCTAGATGAGGTGATGAAGCAGGTCGAGTCGCTTGCCACCAAGCACATCGGGTTGATGCCAAAACTGACCTTTCCCGTGGAGATCTGGGACCGAGATCCATACAGGGCCACCGCGAAGATTGCCTGCAATCAGCTAGGCATGCACGAACAAGCGCTCTTTCTTCGCCCCGAGTTCAACTCGATCCGTCAGTTTGTAATGCATGGTACACAGCCAGAAGTGTTGCCCGTGCAAGTCGCGCCTGTAGACATTCGGCGACCAGAGAGCGCTCCAATGGGCCGTCTAGATCATCTCGTCATTGTGCATGGCACTGCCGCTACTGGGCAGGTCACCGGTCTCGTCACCTACTTCGGACTGCTCTCATTCGTCGTCAACTTGGCCACCTGCACGCTGGACAAGAATTTCAGCTACAGTTACCGGGTCGACCAGCTTGGCAGAAGTGATCGACAGAACGCTTCAGCCGATCTCAAAATGGTGATTCCAAGCTTTGAGTCGTGTGCTCGACTGAGTTACGAGGAGTTCCGGGAAACGGCTCTCGCGCAATTGAACAGCCTTTTGCCTGAGGTCTTTGGTATTCAGAGGCAGCACTGGTTGCGAAGGATCATTCTTCCCTATTGGGAGAAAGCTGCCGAGTTGACGGCGAGGAGAGAGCTGACTCCTGATGAGCACTGGGAGCTTGCAAACGCAATTACAGTTGCCGTCGTGCGAGAGCTGGAACCTTCCATCCGCGAAGCTTCGCGCCTGAGGCGTGCAGAGGCTGAAGCCGCGCTTGAGAAAGCGTCCACAGATGGTGGTGGCGAGGACAAGTAGCTGGTCTGTTGCCTGTTACTCAGCATTCTAGCCTTCTCATCCAAGAAGAACGAGGCAAATGAGCCAACCCGCGCAACGTCGGTTCGTGGAGGTGTTTCCAAGGTTGGCAGACGTCGCCGAAGACGTGCTGCCTGAATTTGCCCGGAGCCTTCCCTTTCACCCTCTCCAGTTTCTCCAAGAACTCCTCCTCGCGGCAGAGCTGAAGCAGCAAAACGAGTGGACTCGTGCAGGCCTGACCGCGCTCGAAGCGGTTTCCGTTGGCTTGCTTCGCGAACTCCAAGCAGCACGAGCGTTGTTCGGTGACGAGTCGCGTCTCCTCTTCGACTGGGTCAAACTGGCCATCGCGAGGCTCGTCGCACGAGCCGCCTTAGATACCGGTGACCTTGCGCGCACGCACGAATGGCTCATCCGAGCGGTTGCTGTGGAGGAGTATTGCGGCGACGGCGAGTACACGTTCGATTACAGCCCTCTCGCTGGCGCGCTTTCGGCTCCACAGGCGCTCGTCGGAGCGCTTGTCACGGATGCCGTTCTCGACTGGCTCGGAACGCTGTTCGCCCACAGCGCACGTTCCGGGGACTTGCTCAGTCACGCTCAGGAAATCTTTCCTGTGCCCGGCAAAATGATTTCTGCGGGGATCTTCTCCCGGGCATCATTCCCCAGCTTGGTGCTGGACATGTTGATGCAGCGGGCTCAGTGGGCGGCTCGCTACCAATCACAGGATGCGCAAGCAGCGGCGGCACCACTGCTGGAGCTTCTCGATTCCGGTATTCTCTCGGAAGGAGATCGCGCAGGGATCGAACTTTTCCTGGCGACGAACACGTATCCGTTTGCTAGCGAGCCGCAGGCGGAACGCGCGCGCCGTGCGCTCGCAACCTATTTCGACAGATATAGTGCAGCAAACCGACTGCTCCTGCGGATTGCCTCGTGCTGGGGTGACTCTGCAAGGCTTCGCGAAATTCACTCCCAGTTGCTCGAAGACCTCGCCTCAATTCGCACTGAACGCGCGCAGCAAGCGGCGTCACCGACCGAGGCACTGCTGCGCGCGGGTCAGTCGTTTCGGATGCTGCAGCCTGTCCTTCGCGCATACGCCGAGAGCGGCGACGCCGCGTCAGTTGTGGAGATTCTCGCCGCGTGGTCCGGAGATGTTTCGGCCCAGCCACTCGTGCAAGTGCCACTGCTAGCGGTGCCAGGACATCCGGTGGGCACTCTTTGGGTGTCCGGCGAAACAGTTGCGCCAATGGACACAACGCCGAAGGAGAATTTCGGAGATTTTCTGGCGGCCCTGAATGCGTTCCTCGATGTCACGATCCTTTTCGGAGACCAGCCCTCGCTTCGCCCGAGACAAAGAGGGGGGGGGATGCATCCCCATCCGGAGTACGGTCGCCGTTTCGAAGCCGAGTCAATAAGGTTGCTGCGTCTCGACGCCCTTTCCGAGTTCGGCACGCCACTGCCGGATCGGCTTGTGCTGGCGCCTGGGCTGACCGTCCCAGTCCAGCCGCTGCTCCTCCGGCATAGAGGACACAATGCCGCGCTGAGCGTGTCGCTGCGCGAGCCACTCCCTGTGCGTCCACTCAGGCACGTCGCCCTTCTGGGTGACAACACTATGTCGTCCGCGTTCGAACTCGACGCGGTCACCTCGATACTTGAGCGGGCAGGTGTCGCTGTCGACCGAATTTCTCCCACAGCAGACGCCTTCAAGTCCGCTTACTCGGACACTCGGTACGATGCGCTCTGGGTCGCCGCCCATGGCGAATACCGCTCATTTCAGTTGGAGCGCTCCGCACTAGTACTCGGTGAGAGTGAGGAATTGTCCCTCGACGACTTGGCAGCACTCCCAGCGCCAAGTGGCGACCGGCGCTTGCTCGTTCTCAACGTCTGTAGCGGCGGCCATTCGGCGACGTTCGGAGGGCCGCTTGGCGTGGGCCTTGGACCGGTGCTCGTCGGCCGATCACAGACTGTAATCAGTCACCTGTGGCCGGTTGGATTTCAGTTCGCAGGCGCATTCGGTGTCCTCCTTGCCGACGCGCACGTCCGTCTCAAGGACCACCTGGACGCGTACGGGGAGAGCATGCAGGTCGTGCTGGCTGGGCGAGAATCGATGTTGCAACGACTTGCTCTACTACCCAATGCTGCACCGGTCGCCGAGCGCCTTCACGAGGGAATTGACGTTGGCAACATCGCTAGCTGGGGAGCTCCGACCTTGTTGATCTAAGCTCCCCACGCGGCGGCCGGAAGTTCTGGCGTCTCGCGTAGGGCCGAACCTGATTCTCTCGGAAGCCGGGCGGGAACCATCCCTGCGCGATGGTCCACGTCACTGCCGAGCAGCGGCAACGAACCTGACCGGACACAGACTTATGGGCCGTCCGGTACGTAATTGGTACGTAATCGAGCGGTTCTGGGTGAACGCAGGTGAACTCCAGCGTTCAGTACTCTCAAGGACTTAGCTGTTCTCACCCGAGGACCGAGCGGCCCTTCAAGGGTTAGGAAACCGCCGCTCTATCCAACTGAGCAGTGCTTAGATTTGACGACGGTACCGACACCTTCACCAAGGGTTACATGACCGGAGTCATGGTCTGTGTTTGCAAAGGCAAGAAGCTCGCGACCTGCTCGGGTCTCGCACCGAAGGGCTTCGAGAAGGCCGTATTGTCGGCAGGGTTCGAGTGCGCAAGTCCGCATGTTGATTCGGGGGTTGCGCAGGAGGAGTGGATGTGTGCTGCCAAGCAGATCATGCAGAGGCATGGCGGACACAAGCCCAAGCAACTCATCGAGCGGCTGTTCTATCCGATGGTGGAGGGTTTCAAGCCCAGTAGAGGCCCCAAGATAACTTTCCTGGTTCGGATAGAGGATCCAGTCACGAAGCAGTTGTCTGAACCAGAGGAGAGGACACAAGAATTCAAGAGCGGCGAGAACGTGCCTTCATGTTCAAAGTGCCAGGAAAATCTTCCCGGCATGTACTGCAGAACGAACTGCAGTTGATTGAATCAATAGGATCGGCCATGAGAGCACTCGTTGAGTTCATCGAACAGTACCGCCCCGGTTTTATCAAGGAGATCGTGCCGGCAGGCGAGCCAGAGATTGCGGTTCTGGAGGAACTCGCGGGTCCGCTGCCGGGCACCTACCGTCGTTTCCTACGGACGATGGGTGAGAGCATGGGTGACCTCGAACTTGCTGAGGCTAACTTCTCCATCAGCGGGAAAATCGGGGCCTACATCGCCATGGATTGGCTACAGCACGGGCGTTATATCCGTGTGGCACAAGATCAGGGGCCCGATGGCTGGGATTACTTCCTCGATCGCTCAAGCCCTCATGGCGCTGAAGACTGCATGCTCGTACGCCGGCTGCTGTCGAAGAACTACCCCCCGGAGGGCAGTCATCCCAAGCATGTAGGTCTGGAGGAATTCCTCTACTACGAGGCCTTCAAGGCGCTTCGCCTACCGTTGCTGCCCTATCGACGGAATTTCTCGTCACCGGAGGATCCCGGTGCCGATGGCCGCTACCGCTCGGACATCGTGTCCGCGCTGGCCGAGGAGAAGGGCTTCAAGCGCATTCCTCCCGCTGAACACTGCGCGCTTTACGAGCGCGGTGACGCCGGTCTGCTGCTCTACCGGCATCCGACAAAACCGACCTTCTCATTCAGTCTGGGCTGCGAGGATCCAGCGGAAATGGAGCGGCTGGTCCGCGAGTTCGAGGCGCGAACGGGGTTAAAAGGCGTCGTCGTGAAATAGGCGCAGCGCGTGAGAGGCCCACTTGGGCTGGATCCAGCCTCACGGCATGCGCGACAGGGCTTCGTTGCCGAAGCTCACGCGCGCCCACCACGGGCCCGGGGGCAGCGAGTCCAGCGACAGCAGCGACTCCAGCCGCTCGGCCGTGTCCTTCGGCAGATCCTTGAAGCCCACGCCGAAGATGGGCGTCACTGGCGAGTGCGCCCGGAACGCCGTGGACGCCCACATCACCTCGCCCGGCAGCAGCAGCGGCCCCTGCGACAACTCCATCTCCAGCAGGAACGGCGTGCCCACCTTCACCATCGCCGGCAGCGCGGGCGCGTCGACCTCCATGCCCACGCCTCCGCGAGAGATGTCTCGCACGTAGAACACCGGCGAGAACGGCGTGGACTCGATGGCGCGCACGTTCAGCGGGATGCGCGGGTACTTGCGCATCTTCTCGTGCTCCTGCGCGAAGATGCGCTGCAGCACCGCGTCCAGCGCCACCCGGTCCACGTCTGTCGCGTACTTCACCGTCAGGTGGTAGCGCCCTCCGGGCCGCGGGGTGATGTTCACCACCTCGCCCACCACCTCCACCGGCTGCGCCAGCCCCTCCGCCTGCATCTCGAACACGAAGCGCGTGCCCCGCGTCAGGCTGCGCCGCGTCTCCAGCGTGACACTCCCCTGGCCGACGCTCCGCGTGTACTCGTCGATCAGCGCCTCGGGCGTCTTGTAGGTCACCTTCAGGCGGACGCTGGAATCTTGCTCGGAGATCTGCATGTGCGGGCTCGCCCCTATGCTCAGGCGTCACACCGAAAAACACAAGGCCGGGCCACCCTCACAGGTAGCCCGGCCTTTTCCTGTTGAGCCGTCAGGCCCGGATACTCAGGAGTTCCCGTCGTCCATCGGGAGCTCGCCACCCGCGGTGATGGTGAGGGACTCGTTGGCGTAGGTGTAGCTGCCCTCGGACGTCTTGATGCTGCCGTTGAGCTTCACGGTCACCGTGCCCGAGGTGGCGCTGGTGGCCGCCAGGGAGATCGTCTCGGTCACGTCCGCGTCGATGAAGTCATCGATGTCGCCGCTGATCTCGACCTTGCCCTTCAGGCGCATGGCGAGATCGAGCGAAGTCCCCGTGCCGACGAAGCTGTACTCCATCGTCAGGTCGCCCTTGTACTTGTTGACGCCGTCCTGGCTGCAGTCGTCGTACTTGACGTTGTACTTGAACGAGCCGGACTGGCTGCCCAGGCTGGTCAGGTCCAGCTTGAGTTTCACCGAGCCTTCCTTCAGGCAGTCCACGGACACCTCGAGGCTGGTGTCCGCAGCGCTCGCCAGCGTGCGGGGATCCACCAGGCCGGAGACGTTCAGGCCCAGGCCCGAGACATTCAGACCCTGCTGGCTCTTGTTGCCACCCTGGCCCGCCGGCTGGCTGGCCGCGAACAGGGCCTTGGCAGCGCCCTCCTTGCCACCACCGAGCTTGGCGCCACCGCCACACGCCACCAGGGCGGTGGTCGCGAGCGCGAGGAGTGAAAGACGAATCGTGCGCGACATGTGCTGTGCCTCCTGAGGGACGGCCCGAGGGCTGCGTCCCGTGTGGCCCGCCCTCCCGGCGAGGACAGGCAACTTCCCCCCTCTGGGGAATGCCTCGGTGGCTTAGCAGACGGCCTGACTTTCCAGCAATCGACGCACCCTCCCCACACCGCGCCACCCGCGCCCACGGATCCGCCTGCTCCGGGCCGCTCCAGGCCTGTTGCATTTCTTGACCGGGTGGGAAGCGGCGCGTATTTTCCGCCGCGCGGTGGCAAGAAGTGGCAACAAGTGGTGGAAAATCCCGTGCCGAGGTGGGGCGGTGGCACGCCCGTGAGGGGAAGCGCTCCGCGTGTTCCGAGGCGTGTATGAGCACCAGATCGACGCGAAGGGGCGCACCAGCCTCCCGGCCAGGCTGCGGGAGACGCTGGTGGGCGCCTACGACGAGCGCCTCATCCTCACCACCGCGTTGGATCCCTGCCTCCACGCGTACCCGGTGCGCGAGTGGGAGGCCCTCGAGGCCGCGCTGGGCAAGCGCAACCCCATGGAGCCAGGGGTGAAGACGCTGATGCGCCTCTACGTGGCCAGCGCCCAGGAGTGCCCGCTGGACAAGATGGGCCGCGTGCTCGTGCCGCCGAACCTGCGCGCGCATGCCTCGCTGGAGAAGGACGTGGTGTGGGTGGGCATGGTGAAGGTGATGGAGCTGTGGAGCCGCGCTGGCTGGGCCAAGGCCCAGGAAGAGGCGCGTGCGGCGGCGGACTCGGCCGATGTGGCCCGGGTGCTCTCTGAACTTCGGCAGTAGCCAATTTCTCGACGGACTGTGGAAAACCCGTGAGTGTGGGGACGTGTATGAATCAGGTTTCGGAGGCGAGGCGGGCTCTGACGGCGAACGCGGGAAGCGATCGCGTGGAGACGCTGATGCTGGAGGGCGAGCTCGCCGAGGCGGAGCTGCTGCAGGTGTGCGAGGAGCTCTCGCGGCGGCTGCACCGGGGCGTGCGGCAGGTGGTGGTCGACTTTGCCGAGGTGGCGCACCTGGACTACCGCGGTGTGCGGCCGCTGATGGCTCGCGCCGAGGGCTTCCGCCGCGCGGGTGGGGACGTGAAGCTGTCCGGGCTGTCGCCGTACCTGGCTGCCATCTTCCGGGCGGCGGGCGCGCACGACCGGTTCGAGATGTACCCGCATATGAACGATGCCCGGGCGGCGTTCGCGCTCATGCGGGCTCCTTTCGTCTAGGGCTGCCTTCTTTGGCCTTCAGCCATCAGACCGTCCTGCTCAACGAGACGGTGGAGTTGCTGCAACCCGGAGCGGGCAAGGTGATCATCGACGGGACACTGGGCGGCGGTGGCCACACGGAGGCGCTCCTGGCACGGGGCGCCACTGTGGTGGGCGTGGACCGCGACCCCGTGGCGCTCGCCGCTGCCACCGCCCGTGTGGGCAGCAATCCCCGCTTCCAGGCGCGCGCCGGCACCTTCGGCGAGCTGCCTCGGGTGGCGGCCGATGTGCTTCCGGTGGATGGCGTGCTGGTGGATCTGGGGGTGTCCTCGCCGCAGCTGGACGAGGCCGAGCGCGGCTTCTCCTTCATGAAGGATGGGCCGCTGGACATGCGGATGGGTGCCGAGGGCCGCACCGCCGCCGAGCTGATCGCCGAGGAGGACGAGCGCGAGCTGGCCCGCATCATCTATGAGCTGGGCGAGGAGTCCTTCTCGCGGCCCATCGCCCGGGAGCTCAAGCGTGCCAAGCCCACGCGCACGCTGGAGGCCGCCGAGGTGGTGAAGCGCGCGGTGCCTCGCAAGGCGTGGCCGAAGAGGATCCACGTGGCGACCAAGACGTTCCAGGCGCTGCGCATGGCGGTGAACGGCGAGCTGGATCAGCTGGACGCGCTGCTGACGGCGCTGCCGCAGCTGCTGAAGGTGGGGGGAAGGGCGGCGGTCATCTCCTTCCATTCGTTGGAGGACCGGAAGGTGAAGGAGGCGTTCCGCGCGCTGGTGGGCGCGTGCAAGTGCCCTTCGGGCCTGCCCATCTGTGTGTGTGGTGGCCAGGGAGACTTCGCCCTGGTGACGAAGAAGGCCGTCGCCGCCTCGGAGGCCGAGGTGGAAGCCAATCCCCGCTCTCGCAGCGCGCATCTGCGCGTGGTGGAGAAAACTCGATGACCCAGGTGAGTGCTCGCAACTCGGCGTCGGTGACCACGGTGCTGCTGCACCTGCTGCCCGCGGTGCTGCTCTTCACCCTGTTCGCGGCGGTGGGCATTCTCCACGTCACCAGCCGCGTGCTCGTGGTGGACATGGGCTACCGGCTCTCCAAGGCCGAGTCCGAGGGCCACTCGCTCACCCGCGAGAATGATCGCCTCAAGCTGGAGCTGGCCACCCTCAAGGCCCCGGCTCGCCTGGAGAAGCTGGCGAAGGAGCAGCTGGGGATGATGATGCCCCCGGGCTCCGCCGTGGTGTCCGTGCAGCCGCAGCTGCCGAACACGCGCCGCCAGAACCCGGGTGAGACTCGCAAGCCCGCGGGGCTGCGCGTCGCCGAGCGGGAGAACGCCCGGTGAGGGATCTGAAGGCGGCGAGGGTGCCCGAGAACAACACCCGGTGGCTTCGGCTCCGGGTGCTGCTGTTGGGTGGGCTCTTCATGAGCCTGCTCGCGGTGGCGTTCGGCCGCGCCGCCTACTTGCAGACCTACGAGCAGGACAAGCTGCGCGGCATGGCGCAGGACCAGTACGTCCGCCAGATCGAGATCCCCGCGCGGCGCGGCGACATCTTCGATCGGCGCGGCACGCCGCTGGCCCAGAGCGTGGAGGTGGACTCCATCTGGGTGGATCCCTCCATGCTGACGGACGTGCGCAAGGCCGCGCGCTCCATGGCCAAGGCACTGAAGCTGGACGCCCAGGCCACCGAGGATCTGCAGGCCCGGCTGCAGCGCGGCAAGCGCTTCGCGTGGGTGAAGCGTCAGGCCAAGCCTCAGGAGGTAGAGGCGGTGAAGGCGCTGGGCTTTGCCGGGCTCGGCTTCACCAAGGAGCCCAAGCGCTTCTACCCGCAGCGTGAGCTGGCCGCACAGGTGGTGGGTGTGGTGGGCACCGAGGGCCGTGGCCTGGAGGGCCTGGAGCTCGCCTTCGATGACGAGCTGTCGGGACAGAATTCGCGTCTGTCCGGCTTCCGCGATGCCAAGGGCCGAAAGCTGCTGGTGCAGGGCGCGTCGGACCCCATCGAGCGCGAGGGCGCCGCCGTCACCCTGACGCTCGATCGCCACCTCCAGTACGTGGCTGAGAAGGCGCTGCTGCGCGCGGTGGAGGAGTCCAAGGGTGTGGCCGGCACTGTGGTGGTGCTCGACCCCAAGACGGGCGAGCTGCTCGCGCTGGCCAACGCCCCGAACTTCAACCCGAACACTCCCGAGGCGGCGCAGCACGACGCCATCCGCAACCGCGCCGCCCTGGATGCCTTCGAGCCCGGCTCGACGATGAAGGCCTTCGTCGTCGCCGCGGCGCTCGAGGAGAAGGCCATCAAAACGGACGACGTCTTCTTCTGCGAGAACGGCGCGTGGCGGATCGGCCGCTACACCATCAACGACACCCACCCGCACGGCTGGCTGGCCCCGAAGGCCATCCTCCAGCTCTCCTCCAACATCTGCTCCGCCAAGATTGGCCAGGCGCTGGGGCGCGAGAAGCTGGTGTCCTACTACCACGCGTTCGGTTTCGCGGAGCGCACGGGCCTGGCGCTGCCCGGCGAGGGCCGCGGCGTCATCCCGTTCCCCAAGGCGGAAGTCTCGCTGGCCACCCAGTCCTTCGGGCAGGGCATGACGGCCACCGCCGTGCAGATTGCCGCCGGCTACGGCGCCCTGGCCAATGACGGCATGCTCATGCGGCCCTATCTGGTCTCCAAGGTGGTGGACCCGGACGGCGTGGTGCTCCTGGAAAACCGCCCCGTGGAAGTTCGCCGCGTCGTGTCATCCAAGGTGGCCCGTCAAGTCGTGAGCATGCTCGAGAGCGTGGTCACCAAGGAGGGCACCGCTCCCAAGGCGGCTATGCAGGAGTACCGGGTGGCTGGAAAGACGGGAACCGCACAAAAGGCGGATCCGGTCGCCCGGGGGTACTCGGACAAGCGGATCGCTTCCTTCGTCGGCGTAGTACCGGCCGACAATCCGCGCGCCGTCATACTCGTAGTGGTGGACGAGCCGAAAACAGACGTGTACGGGGGACTTGTGGCTGCCCCCGCCTTTAAAGAAATCGCTACCGCCGCCATGGCTCATCTGGCCGTGCCGCCTTCGCGCACGGTCGCGCCAGAGGTGGTGGTAGCTCCGGTCGCGCCCCCGGCGGCGGCAAAAACCCCTGTCACCCCCAAGCCCGCCCCTGAGCGGCCCACCGTGGCCGTCCAGGAGGACGAGGGGACTGGCAGCGTCCGTGTTCCGGACGTGCAGGGGCAGGTCGGGCGCGAGGCCGTGGTGAAACTGCTCGCCGCGGCGCTGGAGCCACAACTGTTGGGCAGTGGACGCGTGGTATCGCAGACCCCCGCCGCCGGTGCGCTGGTGGACAAGGGGGCACGGGTGACGCTGGAGCTGGCGACGCGGCCCTGAGGCCGCACCAGGCCGGGCCCCGCGCTTGCAGTGCTGAAGGGGAAACGATGAAGCTGACGGATGTCCTCGCAGGGTGTGGAGCGGAGCAGGTCTCGGGCGGTCGATCCTCGGTGGACGTGACGGGGGTGACGCAGGATTCGCGCCGGGTGAAGGCCGGTGATCTGTTCGTGGCCGTGCCAGGAACGAAGGAAGATGGCGCCCAATACATTGGCGAAGCGGTCTCTCGCGGTGCCGTGGGCGTGGTCTCCGAGAAGCCCGTGGGCTCCTCGCAGGTGCCCTTCTTCAAGGTGAGCAGTGCGCGCAAGGCGCTGGCCCTCATCGCCGCGAACTTCTATGGCCGCCCGGCACAGCAGCTCACGCTGCTCGGTGTCACCGGCACCAACGGAAAGACGACGGTCACCTATCTGCTCGAGGCCATGAGCACCGCCGCCTACGCCTCCACCGGCGTCATCGGCACGCTGGGCTACAAGGTCGCCGGGCGCACCGTGGAGCTGGCGAACACCACTCCGGATGCGCTGGAGCTGCACCGCATCCTCCGGGAGATGGTGGACTCGGGCGTGGAGACGGTGGTGATGGAGGTGTCCAGCCACGCTCTGGTTCAGGAGCGCGTGCACGGGCTCACCTTCAAGGCCGCCGCGTTCACCAACCTCACGCGCGACCACCTCGACTACCACAAGGACATCGAGGACTACTTCCAGGCCAAGCGGAAGCTCTTCGGCGAGCACCTGTCGCCCACCGGCGTCGCCGTGGTGAACGGGGACGACACCTACGCCTCGCGCATCTACAACGAGCTGCGCGGCCAGAAGCGCATGGCGTGGAAGTTCAGCCGCACGGGCGCCGGTGAGATTTCGGCCACCGATGTGTCCTTCTCGCTGCAGGGCATCAAGGCCACGCTGAAGACGCCCGCGGGCGACATCCCCGTGAAGAGCAAGCTGCTCGGGCCCCACAACCTGGAGAACATCCTGGCGGCGGCGGGCGTGGCGCTCGGCGCGGGCATGGCTCGGCGCGATGTGCAGACGGGCATCGAGCGCATGACGAAGGTCTCCGGCCGCATGGAGCGCGTAGAGAACTACATGCCCGGCCCCGCGCCCGCGGTGCTGGTGGACTACGCGCACACGGATGACGCGCTCAAGCGCGCCCTGGAGGCCATGCGCACCCTGGCCAAGGGCCGCGTCATCGTCGTGTTCGGCTGCGGCGGTGACCGCGACAAGGGCAAGCGCCCGCTGATGGGCACCGCGGCCGCCGAGGGCGCGGACCTCGTGGTCGTCACCAGCGACAACCCGCGCACGGAGGATCCCGAGGAGATCATCTCTCAGGTGACGCCGGGCCTGGAGAAGGGCGGCCTGCGCCGCATCTCCTCGGGCAAGGCCAAGAGCGGCGAGAAGGGCTATCTGGTGGACGTGGATCGCCGCGCCGCCATCGAGACGGCCATTGGCCTGGCGGGGCCGGATGACGTGGTGCTCATCGCCGGCAAGGGCCACGAGACGTACCAGATCATCGGTGGCGAGAAGCGCCAGTTCGATGACCGGGAAGCCGCGGCCAAGGCGCTCGCGAGCCGTCCTCAAGGCTGAGCCAGCACCGCGCGACGCCGGACATCCCTCCTATGGCCGCTCGATTCACGGATGAAGAGGTGGTGAAGGCGACCGGGGCCAGCCGGCGCACCGGCCTGGCTCCCGTGGAGTTCACCGAGGTCTGCACCGACACGCGGGCGCTGACCCCGGGCTGCCTCTTCGTGGCGCTCCATGGCGAGCGCTTCGATGCCCACGCCTTCCTGGCCCAGGCGCGCGCGGGTGGCGCGGCGGGCGCCGTGGTGAGGGATGACCGGACGCTGCCTCCTCTGCCAGGGACGTTCCCGCTCTATGCGGTGCCTGACACGCAGGAGGCGCTGGGAGCGTTGGCCCGCGTTCACCGCCAGCGCTTCCAGCTTCCCGTGGCGGCCGTGGGCGGCTCCAACGGGAAGACGACGACCAAGGAGATGGTGGGCGCCATCCTCGCGGTGCGCGGGCCGGCGCTGAAGACGGAGGGCAACCTCAACAACGAGGTGGGCGTCCCGCTCACGCTCTTCCGCCTGGAGCCGTCGCACGTGGCCGCCGTCATCGAGGTGGGCATGAACCACCCGGGCGAAATCACCCGGCTGGCGCGCATCGTCCGGCCGCGCGCGGGCCTCATCACCGTGGTGCAGCCCGAGCACCTCGAAGGGCTGGGCAGCATCGAGGGCGTCGCCGAGGCCGAGGGCGAGCTGTTCCGCGAGCTGAACTCCGACGCCGTCGCGGTGGTGAACCTGGATGACGCGCTGATTCCGGCGCAGGCGGCGCGCACGAATGCGCGCAAGCTGACCTTCGGGCGCGCGGAGGCCGCGGACGTGCGGCTGGTGCGTGTGGAGACACTGGGCCGCGAAGGCTTGCGCGCCACGGTGCGCTACCAGGGCCAGGAGTATCCCGTTCGCCTGCACTTCATCGGCGAGCACAACGCGCTCAACGCCACTGGGGCCTTCGCCACGGGGCTCGCGCTGGGCTACTCGCCGGAGGAGTGCACGCGGGGCCTGGAGACGGCGCGCCCGTACGCGCGGCGCCTCAACGTGGTGGATGGGCTCCACGGCATCACCGTGATTGACGACTGCTACAACGCCAACCCGGCCTCCATGGACGCGGCGCTCGATACGCTGCGCACGCTGGTGCCGGCGGGCTCGCGAGCGGTGGCGGTGCTCGGGGACATGCTGGAGCTGGGGCCCGGCGAACTGGAGGAGCACCGCGCTCTGGGCGAGCGGGCGGCGGGCAGGGTGGAGCGGGTGGCCTTTTTCGGCCCGCGCTCCGAGCAGGGTTTCCGGGCGGCCTCCCGCCTGGGTGACGCGGCGGCGCACTTCACCGAGGTGGAGCCGCTGGTGAAGTGGCTGCAACCCCAGCTCAAGGCGGGGGATGTGGTCCTGGTGAAGGGCAGCCGAGGCATGCGGCTGGAGCGGGTGGTGGCGGCCCTCACGGGCGCCGCGGCGCCTGGAGGAGCTCACTAGTGCTGTTCTTGCTTTACGAGTGGCTCAAGGACACGGGCGCGGGCCGGGTCCTCAACTTCCTGCGCTACCCCACTTTCCGCATCATCGCGGCGGGGGTGTTCGCGCTCCTGTTGGGGATGCTGATCGGCCCCAAGCTCATCGCGCGGCTGCGGTTCAAGCAGCACGGCCAGTCCAACGTCCGCGAGGACACGCCGGACACGCACCAGAAGAAGAAGGGCACGCCCACCATGGGTGGTCAGCTCATCCTCCTGTGCATCGGCGCGGGCACGCTGCTGTTCGCGGACCTCAAGAGCCGCGGCGTCTGGGTGATGCTGCTGCTCACCTTCGGCTACGGCTTCATCGGCTTCCTGGATGATTGGCTCAAGCTGTCCAAGCGCAACTCGAAAGGCCTGGCCGGGCGCAAGAAGATGGTGCTGCAGACCTTCTTCTACCTGGTCGCCATCTTCGGGCTGATGACCACGTGGACGAAGGCGGACGGCTCCTTCGGGCCCACGCTGCTCATCAGCACCAAGCTGACGTTGCCCTTCATCCCGTCACACTGGTTCAGCCCGGACCTCGGCTGGTTCTACGTGGTGTTCGGCTGGATCGTCGTGGTGGGCACCTCCAACGCCGTGAACCTCACGGACGGCCTGGACGGGCTCGCCATCGTGCCCACCATCGTCTCGGCCACCACGTTCGCGGTGCTCTGCTACGTGGCGGGCACCACGCTGCACCTGGCGGACTCGCAGGTGGTGGACGGGGTGACGCGCACCGTGGCCACGCCGCTCTACCAGTACCTGGGCATCCTCCAGGTGCCCGGCGGCGCGGAGTTGTCCGTGTTCTGCGCCAGCATCGTGGGCGCGGGCATCGCCTTCCTCTGGTTCAATACCTACCCGGCGTCCGTGTTCATGGGCGACGTGGGCTCGCTGGCGCTCGGCGGCGCGCTGGGCGGACTGGCCGTGCTCTCCAAGAACGAGGTGGTCTCCGCCGTCATCCACGGGGTCTTCTTCGCGGAGATCCTCAGCGTGATGATTCAGGTCATCTCCTTCAAGACGACGGGCAAGCGCGTCTTCAAGATGGCCCCCGTCCACCACCACTTCGAGCTCAAGGGCATGGCCGAGCCGAAGATCATCGTCCGGTTCTGGATCGTCGCCATCTTGTGTGGCGGCGTGGCGCTGCTGTCCCTCAAGCTTCGCTAGGAGTCGTGCCCCATGTCTCTCGCGCTGTCCGGTCAGAAGGTGCTGGTGTTCGGGCTGGCGAAGAGTGGGGTGGCGGCCATCAAGCTGCTGCTCGCGCAGGGCGCCCAGGTGACGGCGCTCGATGCCCGGGATGAGAACGCGCTGGGCGACGTGGCTCGCGAGCTGAAGGCCCAGGGCGTGAAGCTTGTCACGGGCGCCACGCCGGCCGGGCTGCTCGAGGCCCAGCAGTTCATCGTGGTGAGCCCCGGTGTCCCGCTGTCCCTGCCCGAACTGGAGGCCGCGCGCATCGCGGATGTCCCCATTTGGGGCGAGATCGAGCTGGCCTGGCGCTTCCTCTCGGAGGTGCCGCTGTTCGGCATCACTGGCACCAACGGCAAGAGCACCACCACGGCGCTCACCGGCGAGCTGTTCAAGAAGGGCGGGCGCCGCACCTTCGTGGGCGGCAACCTCGGGCTGCCGCTGGCCGAGGCCGCGCTCACGCCGAAGGACTGGGATGCGCAGGTGGTGGAGCTCTCCAGCTTCCAGCTCGAGGGCATCCAGCAGGTGCGTCCCAAGGGCGCGGCCATCCTCAACCTGACGCCGGACCACATCGACCGGTACCCGAGCCACGAGGCCTATGGCGAGGCCAAGGCCCGCATCTTCATGAACCAGGGCCCCGGCGACTTCGCGGTGGTGAACGCGGAGGACGCGCACGTGATGCGGCTCGGGCTCCAGGCCAACGTGCCGGTGTACGGTTTCAGCGTGTCCGGGCAGTTCGCGCCGGGCGGACCGAAGCTCACGGGGATGGCGGTGGCGAAGCCCAGTGGCTTCCGGCTCGACTTCCTCAACGAGGACTACACGTTGACGAACCGGGCCCTGCGCGGTGCGCACAACGCGCAGAACGCCATGGCGGCGGCTCTGCTCGCCCGGCTGGGGGGCGTGTCTCGCGAGGCGGTGCAGGCCGGGCTCGACAGCTACCCGGGCTTGCCTCACCGCATGGAGAGCGTCCGGGTGCTGGACGGCGTGGAGTGGGTGAACGACTCGAAGGCCACCAACGTGGACTCGGTGCTGGTGGCGCTGAGGGCCTTCAAGGGCGACCTGCTGCTCATCGCGGGCGGGAAGGGGAAGGGCGCGCCGTACAAGCCGATGGTGGACGAGGGGCTCGGGAAGGTGAAGGTGGTTCTCACCATCGGTAAAGACGCGGAGACGATCGCTGCGGCGTACCAGGGGCACGCTCCGGTGCACTCCTGCGGCACGCTGGACGAGGCCGTGA
This sequence comes from Hyalangium minutum, assembly GCF_000737315.1. Lineage (GTDB taxonomy): Bacteria > Myxococcota > Myxococcia > Myxococcales > Myxococcaceae > Hyalangium > Hyalangium minutum. Next base: position 72,300 of record NZ_JMCB01000026.1, on the reverse strand, counting down.
GGAGAGCACGCGAGCTGGCGAAGGCCGGCGACACCGTGCTGCTGTCTCCCGCGTGCGCGTCGTACGATCAGTTCAAGAACTTCGAGGACCGGGGCGAGACGTTCAAGCGGCTCGTGCAGGCGCTCTGAGGTGCAGGCCATGAAGACATCCGCCGCCGGGCCCGTCCGGTTCGATCCCATCCTCCTGTGTGCCGTGCTGGCGCTCGTGGCATTGGGGCTGGTGATGGTCTACTCGGCCAGCGCCATCCTCGCGCAGGACAAGCTGGGCGACAGCCTCTACTTCCTCAAGCGCCAGCTCATGGCTGCCGGCATGGGCGTGGTGGCCATGGCCGTGGCCATGAAGGTCGGCTGGCGGAGGCTGGCACGCCTGGCCTGGCCGCTGCTCATCGTCACCATCTTGCTGCTGATAGCTGTGCTGATTCCGGGCGTTGGCACCACGGCAGGCGGCGCGCGCCGGTGGATTCGCTTCCCGGGCTTCGGTCTACAGCCCGCCGAGGTCGCCAAGTTCGCCTGGGTCGTCTACCTGTCCTACTCGCTGGCCAAGAAGCGCGAGAAGGTGGCCACGTTCTCCGTGGGCTTCCTGCCCCACCTGGTCCTGTGCGGCATCCTCGTGGCGCTGTGCATGCGCCAGCCGGACTTCGGCAGCTCCGTGCTGCTCGTGTTCCTGCTCTTCGTGCTGCTGTTCACCGCGGGCACCAAGCTGAGCTACCTCGTGGGCTCCGTGCTGCTGGCGCTGCCGATGGCGTACGTGGCCATCGCCTCCAGCCCGTACCGCATGAAGCGCGTGCTGGCCTTCCTGGATCCGTGGGCCCACCGCCATGACGTGGGCTACCAGGTGGCCGAGTCGCTCATGTCCATCGGCTCAGGAGGGCTCACAGGCCTGGGACTGGGTGACGGGCGGCAGAAGCTGTTCTTCCTTCCCGAGGCCCACACCGACTTCATCTTCGCCATCATCGGCGAGGAGCTGGGGCTCATCGGCGTCACGCTGCTGGTGGCGCTCTACGCAATCGTCATCTGGCGCGGGGTGCGCATCGCCCTGGCGTCGCCCGAGCCGTTCGGCACATACCTCGGGCTGGGCCTCACCTCCATCGTCGCCTTCCAGGCCACCGTGAACATGTGCGTGGCCATGGGCCTGCTGCCGACCAAGGGGCTGACGCTGCCGTTCGTCTCGTACGGTGGCACGTCGCTGCTGGTGCTGATGGGGGCGGCAGGGGTGTTGCTGTCATTGAGTACCGCCACGCAAGGGGCCCCGCGCACCTCTCGCGTCGGCAGCGAGATGCGGGAGGTGACAGCGTGAAGGTCCTCATTGCTGGCGGTGGAACGGGCGGTCACCTCTTTCCGGGCATTGCCCTGGCCGAAGAGGTCGTCACTCGCCACCACAAGAATGAGGTGGTCTTCGTCGGCACCGAGCGCGGTCTGGAGGCGAAGGTGGTGCCGCAGGCCGGCTTCCCGCTCGAGTTCATCAGCGTCCGCGGTCTCAAGGGCAAGGGCTTCCTCCAGTTCCTCTTGGGGCTGCTGGCGCTGCCGCTGGCCTTCATCGAGTCCATCCGCATCCTCCAGAGGCACAAGCCGGACGTCGTTGTGGGCGTGGGCGGCTATGCCAGCGGGCCCGTGGTGATGTCCGCGTGGCTGCTGGGCATCCCCACCGCGATCCAGGAGCAGAACGCGCTGCCGGGCATCACCAACAAGATCCTCGGCAGGTTCGTGCGCGTGGTCTTCACCGCCTTCGAGGATGCGCGGCGCTTCTTCCCCGAGGGCAAGGTGCAGCTGGTGGGCAACCCCATCCGCCGCAAGCTGATGGACAACTACCTGCGCTCGCACGTGGCGCACGAGCGGTTCTCCGTCCTCGTGTTCGGCGGCAGCCTGGGCGCCAAGGGCCTCAACCAGCGCGTGGTGGATGCGCTGGGCTTCCTCGAGGACCTGAAGGACCAGATGACCTTCGTGCACCAGACCGGGAAGAACGACCTGGAGATGGTGCGCAAGGGCTACGCGGACAAGGGCTTCCAGGCCGAGGTCGTCGAGTTCATCAACGACATGTCCGATGCCTACGCCAGGGCGGACCTCGTGGTGTGCCGCGCGGGCGCCACCACGCTGGCCGAGCTCACCGTGTGCAAGAAGCCCAGCATCCTCGTGCCCTTCCCGTACGCCACGGATGACCACCAGGCGGTGAACGCCCGGGCGATGGTGGAAGCGGGCGCGGCCCTCATGTTCCGCGAGGCGGAGCTCACCGGGCAGAAGCTGGCCGAGCAGATCCGCCTCCTGAAGACGGAGCCGGTGCGGCTCAAGCAGATGGAGAAGAAGGCCGGGCTGCTGGGCCGCCCCGAGGCCTCCAAGGAGCTGGCGGACGTGTTGGTGGATCTGATGGTGAAGGTGTACGGGCCCAACGGCCGCGACCGGCCCCCCAAGCCCGAGGCCGCCAAGCCCTCCAGGAGCGAGTGAGCCGTGAACAAGACTGGCAACAAGCCCCAGAGTCTCTTCAAGACGCGCCACGCCGCCCAGGTGCACTTCGTGGGCATCGGCGGCATCGGCATGAGCGGCATCGCCGAGGTGCTCATCAACCTGGGCTACCGCGTGTCCGGCTCGGACCTGAAGGGCAGTGACATCACCCGGCGTCTGGCCAGCATGGGTGCCACCATCTACGAGGGCCACAAGGCGCAGAACCTCGTGCATGCGGACGTGGTCGTCATCTCCTCCGCGGTGAAGAAGGACAACCCGGAGGTCGTCACCGCGCGCCAGCGGAAGATCCCGGTCATCGCCCGCGCGGAGATGCTCGCGGAGCTGATGCGCCTCAAGTACGCGGTCGCCGTGGCCGGCAGCCACGGGAAGACCACCACCACCTCCATGGTGGCCACGGTGCTCTCCGCCGCGGGGCTGGACCCCACCGCCGTGGTCGGCGGCAAGGTGAACGTGCTCGACTCCAACGCCAAGCTCGGCAAGAGCGAGCTCATGGTGGTCGAGGCCGACGAGAGCGATGGCAGCTTCCTCAAGCTGCACCCCGCCATCACCGTGGTGACGAACATCGATCCCGAGCACATGGACCACTACGGGACGCTCGAGGCGCTGAAGACGGCCTTCGTGGAGTTCTGCAACCGCGTGCCGTTCTACGGGCTCAACGTCCTGTGCCTGGACCACCCCAACGTGCAGGAGCTGCTGCCCCGGCTGGAGAAGCGCGTCGTCACCTACGGCAGCTCGCACATGGCGGACTACCGGGTGGAGGGCATCTCGCTCGAGGGCTTCAGCACCCGCTTCAACGCCTTCCGGCGCGATGAGCCGCTCGGCGAGTTCCGCGTCCGCATGGTGGGCGCGCACAACGCCCTCAACGCCCTGGCCGTCATCGCCGTGGCCGAGGAGATGGAGATTCCTCTCGACATCGTGCGCGGGGCCCTGGCCGAGTTCGGCGGCGTGCAGCGCCGCTTCACCGTGCGCGGCGAGGTGAACGGCATCACCGTGGTGGACGACTATGGGCACCACCCCACCGAGGTGCTGGCCACGCTGGCCGGTGCACGGCGGGCCTTCGGGCGCCGGGTCGTGGTGGCTTTCCAGCCCCACCGCTACACGCGCACCCATGATCTGAAGCGCGAGTTCACCACCGCCTTTAATGATGCGGACGTGCTCTTCGTCTCCAGCGTCTACGCGGCTGGCGAGGAGCCCATCCCCGGCGCCACGGGAGACGCTTTGGCCGAGGCCATCCGGGACCACGGCCACCGCGACGTGACGTACGTGGAGAAGCGGGTGGATCTGCCCGCCGCCATCGCTCCCCGGCTGCGCGAGGGTGACATCGTCCTCACGCTGGGCGCCGGTGACATCACCCAGGTGGGGCCGGATCTGCTGGCCCTGCTCGGGAAGGCCGGGGCCGCCAAGGGCGGGTGAGCATGACGGCGCGCATCGCATCCTCCCTCCCAGAGTGGCTCTCGCACCTGGATGGGTGTGAGGTGAAGGCGGGCGAGCCGCTCGCGCCCCTCACCAGTGTCCGGGTGGGAGGCTTTGCGGAGGCACTCGTCCGCCCGCGCAGCCCCGATGCGCTCGTGGCGCTGCTGCGGCTGGCCCAGGCCCAGGGCGTGCCCGTCACCATTCTGGGTGGAGGTGCCAACACGCTCGTGGGCGATGGCGGGGTGAAGGGCATCACACTGCGCCTCCCGGGAGATCTGTTCCCAGAAGCCGCTGACGTGGGCGAGGACGAGGGCCGCATCACGCTGGGCGCGGGCGCGGCGATCGTCCGGCTCGTCAATCAGATGCGCAACCACGGGCTGGTCGGCGCGGAGTTCCTCGCAGGCATCCCCGGCACGCTGGGCGGCGCGGTGTCGATGAACGCCGGCACCAAGAACGGCGAGTGCTTCCGCGTCGTGGAAGCCGTGGAGGTGGCCACGGCGGACGGGGTGGGGTGGCTGGAGAAGGCGCGGATTCCGCATGCGTACCGGCACTCGGAGCTGCCTCCGGGCGGCGTGGTGACACGGGTGCGCTTCCGGTTGCCTCGGGGAGACCTGGCCGCCTCCAAGCAGGCCATGGACAAGGACCTGGCCTACCGCAAGAGCACCCAGCCGCTCAGCCAGCCGAACTTTGGCAGCGTCTTCACCAACCCGCCGGGCGACTTCGCCGGGCGGCTCATCGAGAAGGTGGCCCTCAAGGGCCACATCCTGGGTCGCGCGCAGATTTCGACTCTGCACGCCAACTGGATCGTCAATCTGGGCGGTGCCACCGCCCGCGACGTCCTCGGCCTCATCACCCTGATGCAGGAGCGGGTGAAGGCTGATTCCGGCGTCGAGCTCAAACCCGAAGTCAAACGCGTAGGGGAGTTCCTTCCGTGAGCGCTCTGTCCAAGTCCGAGCTGAAGTCCAAGCGCGTCGCCGTCCTCATGGGGGGCCTGTCCGCCGAGCGCGATGTGTCCCTGCGCACCGGGGCCGCCGTGTCCAAGGCGCTGCGCTCGTTCGGCTATGACGTGGTGGACATCGACGTGGGCAAGGATCTCGCCGCGCGCCTCGTGGCCGAGAAGGTGGAGGTGGCCTGGATTGCCCTCCACGGCCGCTACGGCGAGGACGGCTGCGTCCAGGGATTGCTCGAGTCCCTCTTCATCCCCTACACCGGCAGCGGCGTGCTCGCGTCCGCCATGGGCATGGAGAAGGTCTACGCCAAGCAGGTCTTCACCACCCACGGCATCCCCACGCCTCCTTATAAGGTGTTCACCGAGGCCACCGCCGCCCGCGCCGCCGTGGACTCGCTGCCGTTCCCGTTTCCCGTCGTCGTGAAGCCCAGCCGCGAGGGCAGCAGCGTCGGCGTCCACGTCTGCAAGACGAAGGAGGCCTACCTGGCCGCCGTGGACGACGCCTCCAAGTACGCCGGCTTCCTGCTGGTGGAGCAGTTCATCAAGGGCCGCGAGGTGCAGGGCGCCGTGCTGGATGACGAGGCGCTCGGCGTCATCGAAGTGAAGGTGGCCCGCGAGTTCTACGACCAGGAGGCCAAGTACAAGGCCGGCAGTGGTACGCAGTACCTCTTCCCAGCGCCCCTGCCCGCAGATCAGTATGCGCGCGTGAACGAGGTGTGCCTCGCCGTCCACAAGGCGCTCGGCTGCAAGGGCGCGTCGCGCTCGGACGTCATTGCCACCGAGTCGGGAGACGTCTACGTGCTGGAAATCAACACGCTGCCGGGCATGACCGAGACGAGCCTCTTGCCGAAGATCGCCAACGGCCGAGGCATCGACTTCCCCACCTTGTGTGAGCGGATCCTCCTCGGCGCGTCACTCAAGGCCTGAGCCTGCGCCGCCCTCCGGCGCGCTCCGGTATCCTCCTGCACCCTCGCGGTAACCTACGGGAATTCCCCTAGGTCGCCGCTACAGCCACATACCTGTAGCCAAAAACTGGCGCGCCGATCCAACCCGGCGCAGCATGCGGACCTGTTTTTTCTCCATGGCCTTCGGCAAGTCCAAGAACCGTCGCCGCGTCGACACCGCCCAGAAGAAGGAGGCGGTGAAGGGCGCCGTTCGGAATCACGGTCCGTCCGTGGCCAAGGGACTGCTGGCCGCCGTCATCACCGCGGGCCTCATCTGGGGCGGCATCGAGCTGCGCACCTGGGCGCTGGCCTCGCCGCGCTTCCAGCTGCAGGAGGCGAACTTCACCGGGCTCACCCGAGCCTCGCGCGCGGAGCTGGTGCGGCTGTCCGGCCTGGCGGTGGGGCAGAACCTCTTCGCCATGGACGTGGCCGCGCTGGAGAAGGCCATGCTCCAGCACCCGTGGGTGCATGGTGTGGAGGTGACGCGGCACTTCCCGGCCACTGTCTCCGTGGAGGTGGTGGAGCACCTGCCCGAGGCGTTGGTGGTGCTGGGCGACCTGTACGTGCTGGACGGGGAGGGCGAGCCCTTCAAGCGGGTGACGCCGGGGGACGGGCTGGACTTGCCGCTCGTCACGGGCGTGGAGCGCGATGCTTACGTGAAGGATCCCGCCGCCGCGCGCGAGCGCATGAAGGCGGCCATCGAGGTGATGCACGCCTACGCCGATCTGAAGCCGGGCCGCCACGAGCGGCTGTCCGAAGTCCGGGTGAACGGCACGTCGCTGACGCTGGTGACGGTGACGGGGCAGGAGGTGCTGATGGGCGAGGGGAACACCGAGGCCAAGCTGGCGAGGCTGACGCGCGTGCGGCGCGAGCTGAGCACCAAGGGGCTGGCCGCCGACGTCATCCACCTGGAGAACCGGGCGCGTCCCGGCTGGGTGGCCGTGAAGCTTTCGAGTCCTGTCTCCGAGAGGAACGGGACCTCGACGCAGTAGGGAACGCCCTTTCACGAGAGTGGGGGCACCGGGGAGGCAGTTGTCATGGCGAAGCAGAAGTCTGGGGAGATCATCGTCGGGCTGGACATCGGCACGACGAAGATCTGCGCGATCGTCGGTGAGCTCACCGACAGCGGGATCGACATCATCGGTATCGGCACCCACCCCTCCAAGGGGTTGCGCAAGGGCGTCGTGGTCAACATCGAGGCGACTGTGTCCTCCATCCGCCGTGCGGTGGAAGAGGCCGAGCTCATGGCGGGGGCGGAGATCTCCCACGTTTACACGGGCATCGCCGGGGGCCACATCAAGGGCTTCAACTCCCAGGGCATCGTCGCGGTGAAGGACAAGGAGGTCCGCGAGGCGGACATCGCCCGCGTCATCGACGCCGCCAAGGCCGTGGCCATCCCCCTGGACCGGGAAGTCATCCACGTGCTGCCGCAGGAGTTCATCATCGACGACCAGGGCGGCATCAAGGAGCCGCTCGGCATGGCGGGCGTGCGCCTGGAGGCCAAGGTGCACATCGTCACGGGCGCCGTCTCCAGCGCGCAGAACATCGTCAAGTGCGCCAACCGCACCGGCCTGAACGTGGCCGACATCGTCCTGCAGCCCCTGGCCTCCGCCGAGGCCGTCCTCAGCGAGGATGAGAAGGAGCTGGGCGTGTGCCTGGTGGACATCGGCGGCGGCACCACGGACATTGCCATCTTCTCCGGCGGCTCCATCGTCCACACCGCCGTCATCGCCCTGGGCGGCAACAACCTGACGAGCGACATTGCGATTGGCCTGCGCACCCCGGCGCACGAGGCCGAGCGCATCAAGCAGAAGTTCGGTTGCGCGCTTGCCTCCATGGTCAACAAGGACGAGACGATCGAGGTGCCGAGCGTCGGCGGCCGCCAGCCTCGCGTGCTCGGCCGGCAGATCCTCTGCGAGATCCTCGAGCCGCGCGTGGAGGAGATCTTCCAGCTCGTCCATCGCGAAATTCAGAAGTGCGGCTACGAGGACCTGCTCGCCTCGGGCGTGGTGATCACGGGTGGCTCCACGCTGCTCGCCGGCATGCCTGAGCTCGCGGAAGAGGTGCTCGGACTGCCCGTGCGGCGCGGTATGCCTCGCGGTATCGGCGGCCTGGTGGACGTGGTGAAGAGCCCCATGTACGCCACGGGCGTGGGCCTTGTCGTTTACGGCGCGCGAAACCTGGATCGCCGCATGTTCCGGATTCGCGAGGAGAACGTGTACAAGAAGGTGAAGGGCCGCATGCGCGAGTGGTTGGAGGAAATTTTCTAGCCACGCTGCGCGCCCAAAACCCGGAAAGCACCAAGAGGGATCCCGAAAGGGACTCCCTCTTTTTTTTGATCAACACTCCTCGGGTACAATCATTGGCGCTGCGTTTCAGGTAGGACGCTTCAAACCGACGTCTCACGTCTTCCCTTGCATCTCGACGGCTGGAGTCTGAGCCCGCTCCCGAGCGGTCCCAGCCCAGTCCCACCGGAACATCCACCATGATGGGTTCCTCTGTGACTTCCTTTCGCTCCGTGACTTCCTCTCTGCTGACGCCGCTGCTCCTGCTGGGAGCGCTGTCCGCGTGCGGTGGCCCCGATCCAGTGAGCGCCGAGGCTTCAGTTGCAGCCTCCGTCGAGGCCACGGCCTCCGTACCGGCCGAGCCGCGAGTCGGCCCGCATGCCGACGCGCTGGAGCAGGCCTGGCTGCTGGAGCCCGACAGCAACGTGTCGTGGATGCTGGCCGACATGGCGAACCTGCAGGTGGACATCCGCGACTCGGCGGATCCCATCGCCACGACGTCGGGCTACCAGTACATCGTCGATGTGCTGAACCTGGGGCCCAACCCGGCAGCACCCAACGTCCAGGTCGTGATCACCCTGCCGTCGCAGATCGCCGACTTCCAGGCCAACATTATCTCTCAGCCGCCGGGGTGGGGCTGCGCCCCCAGCTCGGCGAGCAAGGTCTGGACATGCACCTACTACACGCCGATGGCGGTGAACTCGCCGATGAGCTTCACCGTGTCGATTCCCGCGCTGGGCGCGGAGAACCTCCTGCTGCTGGCGAGCGCCACCATCACCTCTCCCACGACGGATCCCACGCCGGGTAACAACGCGGACTCGGAGGAGACAGTCGTCGGCGTGAATGACCCGCCGGTCATCACCTCGCCGACGGCGGTCCAGACGGCACCCGAGGATACGCCCATCGTTTTCTCGGCGGCCAATGGCAACCGGGTGTCGATCGCGGATCCGGACGTCTTCAACCGCAAGCTGCAGGTGACGCTGACGCACCAGGGGACGCCGCGTGGTAACTATACCCTGAGCCAGACGACGGGCCTCACCTTCATCCAGGGCGACGGTACGGCGGATGTCTCCATGCAGTTCGAGGGGACCCTGGCCAACATCAATGCGGCCTTGAGTGGGATGATCTTCACCCCCTCGGCCAACTATTACGGGCCCGCGGGCTTGGTCGTCTCGGTCGTCGACCTGGGCAACAGCGGCCTGAATGGTGTTCAGGGAGCAAGCAAGATTATCCGGATCAGCGTCCTGCCCCAGGTGAACGATCCGCCGGATGCGGTGGATGACACCTTCCAGGTGCCGGGCGACTCGGTGAACTACGCGCTCAACGTGCTGGCCAATGACACGTACCTGCCGGACCCGGTGGAGACGCTGACCGTCACGGCGGTGACTCAGCCGGCCAACGGCACGGTGACCTTCACGGCTACGGGCGTGAGCTTCACCCCGACGCCTGGCTTCCGCGGCACCACGACGTTCACGTACACGATCTCGGATCCGGATGGTGCCACGGACACGGCCACCGTCACCTGCGTGGTGGGTCAGCCGAACAACCCGCCGACGGCGAACAACGACTCGTACACCGTGGCGGAGGACAGCGCGGCCACGACCTTCTTCGTGCTGGCCAATGACAGCACGGCCCCGGACACCGGGGAGAGCCTGACGATCACCGCGGTGACGCAGCCCACGGGCGGCACGGTGACCTTTACCTCGGGCGTGGTGACCTTCACGCCGACGGCCAACTTCTTCGGCACCACGACGTTCACGTACACCATCTCCGATGGACACGGCGGCACGGCGACGGCCACGGTGACGGTGACGGTGACGGGGGTGAACGACAACCCCACGGCCACCAACGACACCTTCGCGGTGCTCGAGGACACGCCCACCACGCTGGATGTGCTGGCCAACGACTCCAGCGCTCCGGATGGTCCGGAGACGCTGACCATCACGGCGGTGACTCAGCCGGCCAACGGCACGGTGACCGTCACGGGGACGAACGTCCTGTACACGCCGCCGGCCGAGTACAGCGGCACCACGACGTTCACGTACACGATCTCCGACGGCAACGGCGGTACGGCGACGGCCACGGTGACGGTGAACGTGACGGCGGTGAATGACCCGCCGGTCGCCAACGCGGACAGCATCACGGTGGCTGAGGACAGCGGCCCCACGGTGGTGCCCGTGCTGGCCAACGACAACTCGGGCCCCGAGACGGGCGAGACGCTGACGGTGACGGCGGTGACTCAGCCCACCACGGGCGGCGCGGTGACGCTCATCGGCGGAGTGGTGCGCTTCACGCCGACGGCCAACTTCTTCGGCACCACGACGTTCACGTACACCATCTCCGACGGCAACGGCGGCACGGCGACGGCCACGGTCACGGTCACGGTCACGCCGGTGAATGACAACCCGGATGCCGTCAACGATGCCTTCAGCGTGGGCGCCAACACCGGCCCCAATGCGCTGGATGTGCTCGCGAACGACACCTACCTGCCCGACGCGCCCGAGACGCTGACCATCACGGCGGTCACTCAGCCGTCCACGGGCGGTACGGTGACCTTCACGCCGAGCGGCGTCACCTTCACGCCTACGACCAACTTCCGGGGCACCTCGACGTTCACGTACACGATCTCGGACGGCCACGGCGGCACGGACTCCGCCACGGTGACGGTGACGGTGGGCAACAACCCGCCCGTCGCCAACGCGGACACCTATACGGTGCTTGAGGACAGCGGCCCCACGACCTTCAACGTGCTGGCCAATGACACCACGGCCCCGGACACGGGCGAGACGCTGACCATCACCGCCACGACCACGCCGGCCAACGGCTCGGTGACCAACACGGGCACCAGCCTGTCGTTCCGGCCTGCGGCCAACTTCTTCGGCACCACGACGTTCACGTACACCATCTCGGATGGCAACGGTGGCACGGCGACGGCCACCGTGACGGTGACGGTGACGCCGGTGAACGATCCGCCGGATGCCGTCAACGACAGCTACTCGGTGGCTCGCAACAGCCCGCCCACGGTGTTTGACGTGCTGGCCAACGATACGTTCGCGCCGGACCTTGGCGAGTCGCTCACCATCACGACGGTGACCCAGCCGGCCAACGGCACGGTGATGTTCACCGCCGCCAACGTCAGCTTCACGCCCGCGGCCAACTTCGTGGGCACCACCTCGTTCACGTACACCATCTCGGACGGCAATGGTGGCCAGGACACGGCCGCGGTGACGGTCACGGTGACGCCGGGCAACGCGCCGCCGGATGCGGTGGATGATGTCTTCTCCGTGCCCGAGGACAGCCCGGTCACGACGCTCGATGTGCTGGCCAACGACACCACGGCGCCGGACATCGGAGAGACTCTGTCGGTGACGGCAGTGACCCAGCCGGCCACGGGCGGCTCGGTGACGTTCAACGCCTCGAATGTCCGGTTCACGCCTACGGCCAACTTCAACGGCACGGTGACGTTCACGTACACGGTGACGGACGGCAACGGCCTCTTCGACACGGCCACCGTGACGGTCAACGTCACGTCGGTCAACGATCCGCCGGACGCGGTGAACGACAGCTTCACCGTGGCCGAGAGCAGCGGGCCCACGACGTTCGACGTGCTGGCCAACGACACCACGGCGCCGGACATCGGAGAGACGCTCACCGTGACCTCCGTCACCCAGCCGGCCAACGGCACGGTGACGCTGACGGGTGGGGTGGTGAGCTTCACGCCGGCCACGGGCTTCAACGGCACCATGACGTTCACGTACACGGTGTCCGACGGCAACGGCGGCAGCGACACGGCGGTGGTGACGGTGACGGTGACGCCCGTCAACGATCCGCCCACGGCCAACGACGACAGCTACGCGGTGCTCGAGGACAGCTCCGCCAATGCGTTCAGCGTGCTCGTCAACGACAGCACGGCGCCGGACGTCGGCGAGACGCTGACCATCACGGCGGTGACCCAGCCGGCCAACGGCACGGTGACCTTCAACGCCAACACCGTCTTCTTCACCCCGGCGGCCAACTTCTTTGGCATCACGACGTTCACGTACACGGCGTCCGACGGCAACGGTGGCACGGACACGGCGACCGTCACGGTGACGGTGGATCCGGTGAACGATCCGCCCACGGCCAACAACGACACGCTGACGGTGGCCGAGGACAGCGGCGCCACGATGGTGGATGTACTGGCCAACGACTCGATTGCGCCGGACACGGGCGAGACCCTGTCGGTCACGGCGGTGACCCAGCCGGCCAATGGCACGGTGACGCTCATCGGTGGGGTGGTGCGCTTCATGCCCGCGCCCAACTTCAACGGCACCACGACGTTCACCTATACGGTGAGGGACAGCAGCGGCGGCACGGCGACGGCGACCGTCACGGTGACGGTGACGCCGGTCAATGACCCGCCGCTTGCCACCAACGACAGCTTCACGGTGGCCGAGGACAGCGGCGCCACGACGTTCGACGTGCTCGCCAACGACACGACCAACGGGGACCTGGGTGAGACGCTGACCATCACGGCGGTGACTCAGCCGGCCAACGGCACGGTGACCTTCACGGCCGGCAACGTCACCTTCACGCCAGCGCCCGATTACTTCGGCACCACGACGTTCACGTACACCATTTCGGATGGCAATGGCGGCACGGCCACGGCGACCGTCACGGTGACGGTGACGCCGGTCAACGAGCCGCCGGACGCGGTGAACGACAGCTACACCGTGCTCGAGGACAGCGGCGCCACGACGTTCGACGTGCTCGCCAACGACACGTTTGCTCCGGACGTGGGCGAGACGCTCACGGTGACGGCGGTGACCCAGCCGGCCAACGGCTCGACGACCTTCTCGGCCACCGGCGTTCGTTTCACGCCGGCCGCGAACTTCAACGGTACCACGACGTTCACGTACACCATCACGGATGGCAACGGGAGCTACGACACGGCCACGGTGACGGTGACGGTGACGCCGGTCAATGACCCGCCGACGGCCACCGACGACACCTTCACGGTGGCCGAGGACAGCACGGCCACGGCCTTCAACGTGCTGGCCAACGACTCGATCGCGCCGGACACGGGCGAGACGCTGACCATCACCTCGGTGACTCAGCCGGCCAACGGCACGGTGACCTTCACGGCCTCCAACGTCAGCTTCACGCCGGCGGCCAACTTCAACGGCACCACCTCGTTCACGTATCGGATCTCGGACGGCAACGGCGGCACGGCCACGGCGACCGTCACGGTGACGGTGACGCCGGTCAATGACCCGCCGGACGCGGTGAACGACAGCTACACGGTGGCCGAGGACAGCGCGGCCACGACGTTCAACGTGCTGGCCAACGACACGTTCGCCCCGGACGTGGGCGAGACGCTGACCATCACCTCCGTCACCCAGCCCGCGGGCGGCACGGTGACCCACACGGCCTCCAACGTCAGCTTCACGCCGACGGCCAACTTCAACGGCACCACGACGTTCACGTACACCCTCTCGGACGGCAACGGTGGCAGCGACACGGCCACGGTGACGGTGACGGTGACGCCGGTGAACGATCCGCCCACGGCCAACAACGACAGCTTCACGGTGGGCCAGAACAGCGGCCCCACGGCGCTGAACGTGCTGGCCAACGACACGGCAGTGCCCGACACGGGCGAGACGCTCACCATCACCACGGTGACTCAGCCCGCCACGGGCGGCTCGGTGTCCTTTACCGGCTCCAGCGTGACCTTCACCCCGAACAACGCTTTCGTGGGGACCACGACGTTCACGTACACCATCTCGGATGGCAACGGCGGGACGGCCACGGCCACGGTGACTGTCATCGTCAACGACGAGAACGATCCGCCGGATGCGGTGGACGACAGCTTCACGGTGGACGAGGACAGCGGTCCCACGGTGTTGGACGTGCTGGCCAACGACACGTTCGCGCCGGACGTGGGCGAGACCCTGTCGGTGACAGCGGTGACCCAGCCGGCCAACGGCACGGTGACCTTCACGGCCACGGGCGTGACGTTTACGCCGGGCCCGAACTTCAACGGCGTGGTGACGTTCTCGTACACCATCTCGGACGGCCGGGGCGGCACGGACACGGCCTCGGTGACGGTGAACGTGACGCCGGTGAACGATCCGCCGGATGCCGTGGATGACAGCTTCACGGTGGGCGAGGACAGCGCCTCCACGGTGTTCAACGTGCTGGCCAACGACTCGACGGGGCCGGAGACCACCGAGACGCTGACCATCACCGCCGTCACCCAGCCCACGGGCGGCACGGTGACGATGACGCAGTTCAACGTCAGCTTCACGCCCGCGCCCAACTTCAATGGCACCACGACGTTCACGTACACGGTGTCCGACGGCAACGGCGGCACGGATACGGCGACCGTCACGGTGACGGTGACGCCGGTCAACGATCCTCCGGACGCGGTGGACGACACCTTCGTGGTGGCTGAGAGCAGCCCGGCCACTCCGCTCGACGTGCTGGCCAACGACACCACGGCGCCGGACACGGGCGAGACGCTCTCGGTGACGGCGGTGACCCAGCCGGTGGTGGGTGGCACGGTGACGCTGGCGGGCGGCGTGGTGAGCTTCACGCCGACGCCGGGCTTCAACGGGACCTCGACGTTCTCGTACACGGTGTCCGACGGCACCACCACGGATACGGCGACCGTCACGGTGACGGTGACGCCGGTCAACGATCCTCCCACGGCCAGCGACGACACCTTCACGGTGCCCGAGGACATCGTGGCCACGACCCTGGACGTGCTGGCCAACGACACCACGGCCCCGGATGTGGGCGAGACGCTGACCATCACGGCGGTGACGCAGCCGGCCAACGGCACGGTGACCCTCACGGGCAACGTGGTCGAGTTCACACCGACGGCCAACTTCAACGGCACCACGACGTTCTCGTACACGGTGTCCGACGGCACCTCCACGGACACGGCCCAAGTGCTGGTGACGGTGACGCCGGTGAACGACCCGCCGGACGCCAACGACGACAGCTTCACGGTGGCCGAGGACAGCGGCTCCACGGTGCTCAATGTGCTGGCCAACGACACGATCGCGCCAGACACGGGTGAGACGCTGACCATCAGCTCGGCGACGCAGCCGGCCGGTGGCTCGGTGAGCTTCTCGGGCGCGACCCTGAACTTCACCCCGGACGCGAACTTCAACGGCACCACCTCGTTCACGTACCGGATCTCGGACGGCAACGGCGGCACGGACTCTGCGACGGTCACCGTCACGGTGACGCCGTCGAACGACGACCCGACGGCCAGCGACGACACCTTCACGGTGACCGAGGACAGCGGCGCCACGGCGATGGACGTGCTCTTCAACGACTCGTCGCTGCCGGACGACAACGAGACGCTGACCATCACGGCGGTGACGCAGCCGGCCAACGGCTCGGTGACCTTCACGGCCACCGGGGTGACGTTCACGCCCGCGGCCAACTTCTTCGGGACCACCTCGTTCACCTACAGCATCAACGACGGCAACGGGGGCAACGACACGGCCACGGTGACGGTGAACGTGACGCCGGTGAACGACAACCCCACGGCCAACAACGACACCTCCCAGGTGCCCGCGGACAGCGGCCCCACGGTGATCAACGTGCTGGCCAACGACACGATCGTGCCGGACGTGGGCGAGACGCTGACCATCATCGCGGTGACTCAGCCGGCCAACGGCACGGTGAGCTTTACGGGAGCCAACGTCACCTTCACTCCGTCTGCGGGCTTCGTGGGTGTGACGACGTTCACGTACCGGATCTCGGATGGCAACGGCGGCACGGCAACGGCCACGGTGACGGTCCTGGTGGGCAGCAACAACCGCCCGCCGGTGGCCAACGACGACAGCTACACGGTGGCCGAGGACAGCGGTCCCTCGACCTTCAACGTGCTGGCCAACGACACCACGGCGCCGGACATCGGAGAGACCCTGTCGGTGACGGCGGTGACTCCGCCGGCCAGTGGCTCGGTGACCTTCACGGCCACCGGGGTGACGTTCACGCCTGCGGCCAACTTCAACGGCACCGTCTCGTTCACGTACACCGTCTCGGATGGCAACGGCGGTACGGCCACGGCGACCGTCACGGTGACGGTGACGCCGGTGAACGATCCGCCCGAGGCCAACGACGACACCTTCTCGGTGGCCGAGGACAGCCTACCCGCGGTGCTGAGCGTGCTGGCCAACGACACGCTTGGCCCGGACACGGGTGAGACGCTGACGGTGACGGCGGTGACCCAGCCGGCCACGGGCGGCGCGGTGACGTTGTCGGGCGGCGTGGTTCGCTTCACACCGGCGCCCAACTTCAATGGCACGGTGATGTTCACGTACACGGTGTCCGACGGCAACGGCGGCACGGATACGGCCACCGTCACGGTGACGGTGACGCCGGTCAACGATCCTCCGGATGCCGTGGATGACGTGCTCACGGTGGCCGAGGACAGCCTGGCCACGACGGTCAACGTGCTGGCCAACGACACGTTCGCGCCGGACACGGGCGAGACGCTGACGGTGACGGCGGTGACCCAGCCGGCGGTGGGCGGCACGGCGGTGGCCAACACGACCACCAGCGTCAGCTTCACGCCGGCACCCAACTTCAACGGCACCACGACGTTCACGTATACGATCTCGGACGGCAACGGCGGCACGGACACGGCCACGGTGACCGTCACGGTGACGCCGGTGAACGACAACCCGGATGCCCGCGACGACAACTTCACGGTGGCGGTGAACAGCTCCGCCCGCGTGCTGGACGTGCTGTTCAACGACACGATCGCGCCGGACACGAATGAGACGCTGACCATCACCGCGGTGACTCAGCCGGCCAATGGCACGGTGACCTTCACGGCCACGGGCGTGAGCTTCACTCCGGCCGCAGGCTTCTCGGGCACCACGACGTTCACGTACACGATCTCCGACGGCAACGGCGGCACGGACACGGCCACGGTGACGGTGACGGTCTCCGGGGCGAACCGCCCGCCGGTGGCCAACGACGACAACTACACAGTGGCCGAGGACAGCGGCGCCACGGTGCTGGACGTGCTGGCCAACGATACGACGGCTCCGGACACGGGCGAGACGCTGACCATCACGGCGGTGACTCAGCCGGCCACGGGTGGCTCGGTGACGTTCACGTCGAGCAACGTCAGCTTCACGCCCGCGCCCAACTACAACGGCACGGTGACGTTCAGCTACGCCATCTCGGATGGCAACGGCGGCACGGACACGGCCATCGTGACCGTGACCGTGACGGCGGTGCCCGACTGCGACGCCGTGGATGACACCTTCACGGTGGCCGAGGACAGCGGCTCCACAGCGCTGAACGTGACGGCCAACGACCAGTGCGACACGCCGGTCATCACCGCGGTGACACAGCCGTCCAGCGGCACGGTGACGCTGTCGGGCGGAGTGGTGCGGTTCACGCCGCTGTCCAACTTCGACGGCACGGTGACGTTCACGTACACGCTCTCCGACGGCGGCACTGCCAGCGACACGGCGGTCGTCACGGTGACGGTGACGCCGGTCAACGATCCGCCCACCGCGAACGACGACAGCTTCTCGACGACCGAGGACTATCCGCTCACGGTGGTGAACGTGCTGGGCAACGACACGGCGTTGCCCGACACGGGTGAGACGCTGACGGTGACGGCGGTGACTCAGCCGGCCAACGGCACGGTGACGCTCAGCGGGGGGCTCGTGCGCTTCGCTCCGGCGCCCAACTTCTTCGGCACCACGACGTTCACGTATACGATCTCCGATGGCCACGGTGGCACGGACTCGGCGACGGTGACGATGACCGTAGACCCGGCGAACGATCCGCCGGATGCCGTCAACGACAGCTTCATGGTGGCGGTGGACAGCTCGAACACGCCGCTGGACGTGCTGCTCAACGACACGTACCTGCCGGATGCGCCCGAGACGCTGACCATCACGCAGATCACCCAGTCGGCCAACGGCTCGGTGACGCTGATCGACGGGGTGGTGCGCTTCACGCCGACGCCTGGCTACAGCGGCGTCACGACGTTCACGTACACCCTCTCGGATGGCAACGGCGGCACGGACACGGCCACGGTGACCGTGTCGGTGTTCGGCACGAACAACCCGCCGGATGCCGTGGAGGACAGCTTCACGGTGGACGAGGACAGCGGCGCCACGACGTTCGACGTGCTGGCCAACGACACGTTCGCGCCGGACACGGGCGAGACGCTGACGGTGACGGCGGTGTCCCAGCCGGCCCACGGCACGGTGACGCTGACGGGCGGCGTGGTGAGCTTCACGCCGGCGCCCAACTTCAACGGCACCACGACGTTCACGTACACCCTCTCGGATGGCAACAACGGTACGGACTCCGCGCGGGTCACGGTCACCGTCACGCCGGTCAACGACAACCCGGATGCGGTGGATGACAGCTTCGAGGTGGTGGTGAACAGCCCGCCCCGCGTGCTGGATGTGCTCGCCAACGACCGGATTGCGCCGGACGTGGGCGAGACGCTGACGGTGACGGCGGTGACTCAGCCGGCCAACGGTACGGTGACGCTGACGGGCGGCGTGGTGAGCTTCACGCCGGCCGCGGGCTTCAACGGGACCACGACGTTCACGTACACCATCTCGGACGGCAACGGCGGCACGGACACGGCGACCGTCACGGTGAGGGTGGCCGGTTCGAACAACCCGCCCACGGCCCGGGACGACAGCTTCACGGTGAGCCGCAACAGCCCGGCCACGGTGCTCAATGTGCTGGCCAACGACAGCACGGAGCCGGACGTGGGCGAGACGCTGACGGTGACGGCGGTGACGCAGCCGGCCACGGGTGGCTCGGTGTCGCTGAGCGGTGGCTTGGTCCGCTTCCAGCCGACGACGGGCTTCGCCGGGACGGTGTCCTTCTCGTACACGATCGAGGACGGCAACGGCGGTACGGCCACGGCCACCGTCACGGTCGTCGTCACGGAGACGAACAACCCGCCGGATGCTCGCAACGACACGTTCTCGGTGGCCGAGGACAGCACGGACAACCCGCTGGACGTGTTGGCCAACGACACGACCACGCCGGATGTGGGGGAGACGCTCGCGGTGACGGCGGTGACTCAGCCGGCCACCGGTGGCTCGGTGACGCTGACCAACACCGGCACGGTGCTCTTCACGCCGACGGCCAACTTCAACGGCACCACGACGTTCACGTACACGGTGAATGACGGCAACAACGGCACGGACACGGCCACGGTCACTGTCACGGTGACCCCGGTCAATGATCCGCCCGACGCGGTGAACGACTCCTTCTCCGTGGCGCAAGACAGTGGTGCCACGGTGCTGGATGTGCTGGCCAACGACACGTTCGCGCCGGACGTGGGCGAGACGCTGACGGTGACGGCGGTGACTCAGCCGGCCCCAAGCGGCACGGTGACGCTCTCCGGTGGAGTGGTGAGCTTCACGCCGGCCGCGGGCTTCGTGGGGACCACGACGTTCACGTACACCCTCTCGGACGGCAATGGCGGCACTGACACCGCCACCGTCGCGGTGCGCGTGGGCATGGCACCCAACAACCCGCCGGATGCGGTGAACGACACGTTCTCGGTGGCCGAGGACAGCACGGACAACGTGCTGGACGTGCTGGCCAACGACACGGCGTTCCCGGATGCGGGGGAGACGCTGACGGTGACGGCGGTGACCCAGCCGGCCACGGGCGGCACGGTGACGCTGACGGGCGGCGTGGTGACCTTCACGCCGACGGCCAACTTCAACGGCACGGTGACGTTCGACTACTCCATCTCGGACGGCAACGGTGGCAACGACACGGCCGCCGTCGCGGTCACGGTCACGCCAGTCAACGACAACCCGGATGCGGTGGATGACGTCTTCAACGTGGCCGCGGACAGTGGCGCCACGGTGCTGGACGTGCTGGCCAACGACACGTTCGCGCCGGACACGGGCGAGACGCTGACGGTGACGGCGGTGACCCAGCCGGCCAACGGCACGGTGACGCTGACGGGCGGCGTGGTGAGCTTCACGCCGGCCGCAGGCTTCAGCGGGATCACGACGTTCGACTACACCATCTCGGATGGCAACGGCGGGACGGACACGGCCTCGGTGAGGGTGCGCGTGGGCCTGCCGCCCAACAACCCGCCGGACGCGGCGGACGACACGTTCTCGGTGGCCGAGGACAGCGTGGACAACGTGCTGGCCGTGCTCGACAACGACACGTTCGCGCCGGACACGGGCGAGACGCTGACGGTGACGTCGGTGACGCAGCCGACCTCGGGCGGCACGGTGAAGCTGGACAACGGCGTGGTGACCTTCACGCCGACGCCTAACTTCAACGGCGACGTGACGTTCACGTACACGATCGATGATGGCAACGGCGGCACGGACACGGCCACGGTCACTGTCACGGTGACCCCGGTCAACGATGATCCCGTCGCCCTGGATGACATGTTCACGGTGCCCTTCAACTCGACGGGCAACCGGCTGGACGTGCTGGCCAACGACTCGATCGCTCCGGATACGGGCGAGACGCTGACGGTGACGGCGGTGACCTCGTCGGCCCCGAGCGGCACAGTGAAGGTGGCCACGGATGGCTCGGCGGTGCAGTTCACTCCGGCCGAGGGTTTCACGGGCGACGTGACCTTCGAGTACACGATCTCGGATGGCAATGGCGGCACGGATACCGCCACGGTGACCGTCCGGGTCGTCCAGGGTAACGACACCGACGGCGACGGCATCCCCGACGAGATCGAGAATGGGACCTGTACTTCTCCGCTCGACGAGGATTCCGACGACGACGGCCTCAAGGACGGCGACGAGGATAAGAACCACGACGGCCACAGGGATGCGGACGAGACCGATCCTTGCAACCCCGACACCGACGGCGGTGGTGCGACCGATGGTGAGGAGGTTGAGGGCAAAACCAACCCGCTCGATGACACCGACGACTTCCTGTTCGTGGGCGGCGGTTGCGCCTCGACGGGCACCAGCTTCGTGCCGCTGCTGCTGCTGCTCGGCCTGCCGCTGCTGCGGCGTCGCCGGGCGGCGGTGAAGGCCTCGGCCGCGGGGGCCTGGGGGCTGCTGGGCGTGCTGGCCGTCTTCCTGACGGCTCCTGCGCACGCGCAGACAACCTCCAGCACCGCGTCCACGAAGATCGACGTGCAGCAGTTCAAGCCGGGGCCGGGCGCCTACGACGTGCTGGGCCTGCACAGCCCGAAGGTGAACAAGCACCTGGGCTGGAACGCGGGCCTGTCAGTGAACTACGCCACGGATCCGCTGTCCGTTCTGGATCCGCGCAAGGACGCCGTCGTCTACAAGCTGGTGTCGAGCCAGCTCACGGTGGACGTGATGGCAGCCATCGCCTTCCTCGATCGCTTCGAGCTGGGCCTGGCCATCCCCATCACCTCGCAGAGCTCCGAGTCCGCCCCTGAAGGCGTGCCGGACTTCAGCGAGGGCGCGGGCAAGACGGGCCTGGGCGACCTGCGCCTGGTGCCGAAGGCGAACCTGTTCTCCGCAGGCGGGCTCTCCCTGGGTGCGGCACTGCCTCTGCACCTGCCCACGGGGGGCGAGAACTTCCTCGGCGGCGGCTTCTCCGTCCGCCCGAAGCTGCTCGGCGAGTGGAACAGCAGCACGGGCATTCGCGTGCTGGCCAACGTGGGCATGAACCTCCGCTCCGAGCAGGAACTGCGCGGGCTGGTCGTCGGCAACGAGCTGACCTACGGCCTGGGCGGCGAGGTTCCCTTCCAGGTGAGCGGCCGCGGGCTCTCCGTGGGCGCCACCCTGGTGGGCGCGATGGGCCTGGGGCAGAAGGGCAGCGAGGAGAAGCCGCTGGAGCTGTTGGCCACGGTGAAGTACCGCGTCACGGACTCGCTCGCCGCGCACCTGGGCGGTGGCCCCGGCCTCTCGCAGGGCTACGGCACGCCGGGCATCCGCGTGTTCGCGGGCCTGGCCTACGTGGCTCCCACCTCCCGCTCTGAGCAGCCCGCGCCGAAGGTGGAGGCCAAGCCCGTGCCCCCGCCCGAGGTGGTGGCTGACCCCAACATCAAGACCAAGGTAGAGGTCATCCCCCCGTCCAAGCCCGTCTGCGCCCTCGGCCCCGAGGACATGGATGGCTTCCAGGACGAGGACGGCTGCGCGGACCCGGACAACGACAACGACGGCATCCTGGACACGGCCGACAAGTGCCCCAACGAGCCGGAGACGCTCAACGGCTTCCAGGACGAGGATGGCTGCCCGGACGTGCTGCCTCCCGCCGACACGGATGGCGATGGAATCACGGACGACAAGGATCGCTGCCCTCAGGCCGCCGAGGACAAGGACGGGTTCCAGGACGAGGACGGCTGCCCGGACCCGGACAATGACCACGACGGCGTCGCGGACGCGGACGACAAGTGCCCCACGGAGCCGGAGACCATCAACGGCGTGAAGGACGAGGACGGCTGCCCGGACAAGGGCAAGGTGAAGGTGCTCGTGGCGGGCGAGAAGGTCGTCATCCTCGATAAGATCTTCTTCCTCAACAACAAGAACACCATCCTCCCCAAGTCCTTCCCCCTGCTGCGCCAGGTGTCTCAGGTGCTCAAGGCCAACCCGCAGATCGAGCTGGTCCGCGTGGAGGGCCACACCGATGACAAGGGCGAGGACGGCGCCAACCTGGTCCTCTCCCGCAACCGCGCCGAAGCCGTCCGGGACCGGCTCGTGCTGGAGGGCGTCGAGGCCAGCCGGCTCGAGGCCGTGGGCTACGGCGAGGCCAAGCCCATTGCCTCCAACAAGACCAACAAGGGCCGCGAGCAGAACCGCCGCGTCGACTTCACCATCGTCAAGGTGAAGCCCAAGGTGATCGAGATCGAGCAGCCTTGAGCCTGCCGGGGGGCATGTCAGACCCCCGATGCAGACTCCCGCCTGTGACCGTCCGACGGTCCGCGCTTCGGGGTAGATCTCCGGAGCGCGACCGTCTGGGCGGTCATGCCAGGCCGCCGCGTGGGACGCGGACCTGATCGCGAGTCAAGATCCACCCGCGATCGGAATTGCATACGGTGCGGATGTTCAGTGCGCCGCGTAAGTGCCTGTCACCACTCGGTGATGTGACAGCGCGCTACAGGCCGGTAGCTGAATACTTGCCAAAGATCCGGACTTGCTGATGATGGGTGACCTGGGAGGCTCGCGATCAAAAGGTGCGCGACTTCCGCTGAAAGGATCACCATGGACCAGTTCGAGCAGAACAAGCAGGCCGCGAAGATCCGTGTGGTCGGCGTGGGCGGGGCGGGGTGCAACGCGGTCAACACGATGATCCTGGCCAAGCTGGAACGGGTCGACTTCATCGCCGCGAACACCGACGTCCAGGCCCTGGCGGCCAACAAGTCCCCGACGCGGCTGCAGCTCGGACAGACGTTGACCAAGGGCCTGGGGGCCGGTGCCAACCCGGAGATGGGCCGCGAGGCCGCCCTGGAGTCCAAGGATCAGATCGCCGCCGTGCTCGAGGGCGCGGACATGGTGTTTGTCACTGCCGGTATGGGTGGCGGCACCGGCACGGGCGCCGCGCCCATCATCGCGGACATCGCCAAGAGCCTGGGCTGCCTCACTGTGGGTGTGGTGACCAAGCCGTTCCTCTTCGAGGGCAACAAGCGCCGCAAGCAGGCCGAGCAGGGCCTGGTGGAGCTGAAGGCCGCGGTGGACACGCTCATCACCATCCCCAACCAGCGCCTGCTCACCCTGAGCAACGAGCCCATGCCGCTGCTGGAGACGTTCAAGCGCGCCGACGAGGTGCTGCTCAACGCCGTGCAAGGCATCTCGGACCTCATCCAGTACCACGGCTACATCAACGTGGACTTCGCGGATGTGAAGACCATCATGAGCGACAAGGGCCTGGCGCTCATGGGCACCGGCCGGGCCTCGGGCGCCACCCGCGCGCTCAGCGCCATGCAGCAGGCCATCTCCAGCCCGCTGCTGGAGGATGTCTCCATCGATGGCGCCACGGGCCTGCTCATCAACATCACCGGCGGCCGCGACATGACCCTGCAGGAGGTCAACGAGGCCCTCACGCTGGTGCATGACGCCGCAGACAGCGAGGCGGAGATCATCTTCGGCTCGCTGATCGACGAGGAGATCCAGGACGAGGTGAAGATCACCATCATCGCCACGGGCTTCGTGCACCGGGATGCCCGGCAGCCGCAGCGCGTGGTGGCGGCGGTGCCTGTCACGCCGGTGCCGCTGGTCCGCACCCCGTCGCCCTCGGTGCTCACCGCGGCGCGCGAGGAGGTGGCCAGCCTGGTGCCCGCCAAGGCCGGCGCCCGCGCCATGTCCTCCACGGAGAACAAGGCCATCACGCAGCCTCCGCGCACCACGGTGGTGAAGGATGCCGCGCTGCCGATGGACGAGGATCAGTTCGACATCCCCACGTTCCTGCGGCGCCAGGGCCAGACCGAGATGCCCTGAGCCGTTTCCGTACCGTCGCCATCGAAGAGCCTGTGGTGGGCCCGGCGGGCATGGGACCCATCTCACGAAGCTGCCTGACTCTCCCTCGGCCCCGCTGCAGCTCCAGATGACGACCGCCAACAACGAGAACCCATGGGCTAGGCCGCGACGGTTCAGCAAAGCCCATGCCTGTCGGCTGACTGAGCGAGCAGCCGGCGTGCCGGGGACACGCCGCTGACGTGTCGTCCTGACTTCCGGCGTGTCGGACTCCGCGGGAGGTGCGAAGTGACTCAGACGGGGAGGGCGCGTTCTGGGGCGGGGGACCAGACCTGGAGCACCAGGCGCATGCACGCGCCGCCCTCGGGCCGGTTCTCCGCGGTCAGCGAGCCGTGGAACTTCTCGATCAACTCGCGAGACAGGGCCAGGCCCAGGCCGGTTCCCAGCTCCGGCCCCTTCGTCGTGAAGAAGGGCTCGAAGAGACGGGGCAGGACGTGCGGGGGAATGCCCGGGCCGTTGTCCTCCACCAGCAGGGTGATGTGGCCGTGCTCGTGCCTCGCGGTGAGCAGCACCTCGGCGCCCTCCTTCCGCTCCGCGAGCGCATCCCCCGCGTTCACCAGGAGGTTGAGCAGCACCTGGGCCAGGCGCTGAGGGCTGGCGTACACCTCGGGCAGGTTCTCGGGGAGAACCACCCGCACCTGCTCCACGTGCTTGAGCCGCAGCGAGGCGATGCGCAGGGTGCTCGGCACGACGTCCGCCAGAGCGCAGCGGTCAGGGCCCTCCTCGTCCATGCGGGAGAAGCCCTTCAGGTCCGCGGCGATCTGCCGGATGCGCTCGACGCCGGTGTGAGTGTCCTCGAGCGCCTCCATCAGGGGTTGGGTGTCTTCCGGAGGCAGGGCGCGCAGCTCCTGCCGGAGGAAGTCGAGGTTGACGCGCACGAACGCCAGCGGGTTGTTGAGCTCGTGCAGCACGTTGGCCGCCAGCCTCCCGAGTGTGGCCAGCTTCTCGGATCGGGCGCGGGTGAACTCCTGCCTCGCCACCCGCTCGATGGCCTCGCGCCGGGCCTGCTCGACGCTGGCGCGCTCCTCCGCCGCGATGACTCGCCGGGTCTGGTGCGCCACGTACAGTCCAAGCACCGCGGCGCCCACGCACAGGAAGCACCAGAAGAGCGCGTCGATCCAAGAGCGGCCCGCGCCCTGCATCATGAGCAGGGCACCCCCTCCTGTCACGGCTCCGACCAGGAGGTTGGCCACCAGATGGACGGGGTAGACCTGCGCCAGGAGGATGGGGGTGCTGACCAGCAGGGGGAAGTAGGGGCTCGCGGCGCCGCCCGTGAGGTGAATGAGCCCCAGGAAGAAGAGGGTGTCGGCCAGGCTGTTGAGCAGGCTCCACGGGCGATACCAGCGCGCGGGGGCGCAGTGGGCCCAGAAGGCATAGGCCGCGTGGATGACGGCCCAGACGCACCGGAGCACCAGCGTGTGCCGATCTGCGCGGCCCAGGATGACGATGTCCATGGGGTAGACCGCGACGAAGACCACCGAGAGCACCACGTGCGGTCCTGCAGGGCTCTTGAACAGCCCCCCAGGAGGGGCAGGCGTCTGCATGAAATTCTCGAGGCCACGCCAGTGGGGGGAGTCCGCTGGGGCACCGGCGAGCCGGTAGCTTACGCCAACCGCTTCGAGTGGGCCCCCTTCCCCCGGAGCCAGGGGTATAGGGGGCGGTTCGCCCACGTGAAGCGCTTCGCTAGCTGCGGGGAAGGCGGGCCACGCTGGCCCCATCCCGGCCGGACAGCGCGTCGCTCCGGGCGAGCAGCGTGTCCAGCTCCTCGTAGACTTCCTCAACCCGGGCGGGCAGGCGCGGCGGAGGCGTCACTCCCTCACCGGACAGCAGCTCCACAAGGGTGTTGACGCGCTGCAGCAGCTGGCGGGCCTTGAGCAGGGCACGGCCCTGGCGGGTGCCCTCGGGAGAGAAGAGGGTGCCACCCTTGTACAGCGTCTCCAGCATCGCGCGGTTGTCCGCCATGCGATCCGCGAGCCGCGCGCGATAGAGGTCCAGCCTCCGCTCACGCCGAGCTCCCTGGAGATCCACCACCGTCCCGGTGCCGCCTGTCTCGTTGCGCTTCAAGGTGTCGGCAAGGTACGCCAGCGGCCCGGATCACCGCAACGGTGTGACGTGGTTGTACGCCCTTGTACATGCCTGTGTTGGCTGCTGGGCTGGTGGCTTGTCAGGGCAGGGGGCGGCGGTTAGGTTGGCCGCCCTTCGCGACCCGGGGTGTATCGACATGTTCAAGAAACTGCTCATTGCCAACCGGGGTGAGATTTCCCGCCGCATCGGGGCGGTGGCCCGCAGCATGGGAATCTCCACGGTTGCCGTCTACTCGGATGCGGACGCGGATCTGCCCTTCGTGAAGGAGGCGGACGAGGCGGTGCGCATTGGCCCCGCGCCCGCCAAGGACAGCTACCTCCACATCCCCGCCATCCTCGAGGCGGCCAAGAAGACGGGAGCGCAGGCCGTGCACCCGGGCTACGGCTTCGTGTCGGAGAACGCGGAGTTCGCGCGCGCCTGCACCGAGGCCGGCATCACCTTCGTGGGCCCTCCGCCCGAGGCGATGATGCGGATGAAGGACAAGAGCCAGGCGCGCAAGCTGGTGGCGGCCGCGGGCGTGCCGGTGGTGCCGGGCACCGAGGACGTGCTGCCGGACGTGGGCAGCGCTGTGTCGGCGGCCGAGCGCATCGGCTACCCGGTGCTCTGCAAGGCCGCGGGCGGTGGCGGCGGCATCGGCATGGCCGCGGCGAAGGACCCGGCCGAGCTGGAGAAGGTGTTCCGCCAATGCACGGACCGCGCGAAGGCGGCCTTCGGGCGCGAGGGCGTGTACCTGGAGCGCTACTTCCCGGCGCCGCGCCACATCGAGGTGCAGATCCTCGGCGATAACCACGGCCACCTCATCCACTGCCTGGAGCGCGAGTGCTCCATCCAGCGGCGCCACCAGAAGGTGGTGGAGGAGGCGCCCTCGCCGCTGTTCGCGGATGGGAAGAACGCGGAGCTGGCGCAGCAGCTGTTCACTGCAGCGGTGACGGCGGCCAAGGCCTTCGGCTACGCGAACGCGGGCACGGTGGAGTTCCTGTACTCGGACGGCAACGTCTACTTCATCGAGATGAACGCCCGGCTCCAGGTGGAGCACCCGGTGACGGAGCTGACCACGGGGCTGGATCTCATCGGCTGGCAGCTGCGCATCGCGGCCGGCGAGAAGCTCACCGTGCGCCAAGAGGACGTGAAGCGGCGCGGGGCGGCGCTCGAGTTCCGCATCTACGCGGAGGATCCGGTGAAGTTCTTCCCGTCGCCTGGGCCGCTCAAGGTGTTCGTGCCACCCACGGGCGAGGGCGTGCGCCTGGACTCGGGCTACGCCGAGGGCAACACCGTCACTCCGAACTACGACCCGATGATCGCCAAGCTCATCGTGTCGGGCGCCACGCGGGCGGAGGCCATCCAGCGCTCCATCGCGGCGCTGGAGAGCTTCCGCATCGAGGGCATCAAGACGAACATCCCCCTGCACCTGCGCATCCTCCGGGACGCGGCGTTCCAGGCGGGGCAGCTCGATACGCGCTTCCTGGAGAACCACGCGAAGCCGTAGGCTGCGCGCGGCAGGCAACCCTTCCAACTTCGGCGCTCGACGCGCGCGAGGAGGCAACACCGTATGGCGGACGTGGCGGCGCACATCACCGGGACCGTGTGGAAGATCGAGGTGAAGGTGGGCGATAAGGTGGAGCCGGGCCAAACCCTCGTCATCCTCGAGTCCATGAAGATGGAGATGCCGGTGGAGGCCACCGAAGGCGGCACGGTGAAGGAGGTTCGCTGCAAGGAGGCCCAGCCGGTCACCGAGGGCGACGTCCTCGTGGTGCTCGGCTAGCCAAGGAACCACGGCCATGCAGCAGCCCACGGTGGAGGTGGAGGACCGCGCGGACGGCGTCCGCGTGCTTACCCTGTCCAACCCGGCGCGGAAGAACGCGCTGGATGATCGCCTCCTGGGGTTGCTGGATGCGGCGCTCTCTCCGCCTCCTGCCATTCGCGCCTTCCTGGTGCGCGGGGCGGGGGGCACCTTCTGCTCCGGCTATGACTTGACGCACCTGGGGCCTCCGGCCTCGGACGGGCGCTTGCCGGACGAGCCGCTGATGGCGTTCCTCTCGCGCCTGGAGCGCCACCCGGTGCCCAGCGTGGCGCTGGTGCAGGGCGCAGCCTTCGGCGCGGGGTTCGATCTCGCCAGCTCCTGCGACTTCCGCGTGGGCACTCCAGAGACCGTCTTCTGCATGCCGCCGGCGCGCCTGGGCCTGGTGTACTCGCTGGACGGCATGGCGCGCGCCACGCGGCTGGTGGGGCTGGCCCGGGCCCGCTCGCTCTTCCTCACCGCGCGCAAGCTGGACGGAGAGACGGCGCTCGACTGGGGCTTGCTGGACGCATGCCTTCCCGCGCAGGAGGCCGAGGCGCACGCGCTTCAGCTGTGCCAGACGCTGGCCT
The DNA here is from genome assembly GCF_000737315.1 of Hyalangium minutum. Lineage (GTDB taxonomy): Bacteria > Myxococcota > Myxococcia > Myxococcales > Myxococcaceae > Hyalangium > Hyalangium minutum. The sequence continues at coordinate 43,365 of NZ_JMCB01000026.1, read as the reverse complement.
CGCACGCGCCGCTGGCGGTGGCGGGGATGAAGGAGGTGTTCGGGCTGCTGGGGCGGCCGGCGCTCGGGGAAGAGGAGCGCGCGCGGGCTCGGTCCCTGCGGGCCGCCGCCTTCGCCAGCGAGGACGCCAAGGAGGGCAGGGCGGCGTTCCTGGAGAAACGCCCGCCCGCCTTCAAGGGCCGCTAGCGCGGCTCAGGTGTCGCCGAACAGCTCGCCCATGCGCAGCTGCAGCGCGGAGGCGATCTTGTAGAGCGACGAGATGGACGCCGAGGACTCGGCGCGCTCGATCTGGGACAGCAGCGACACGGACAGGCCGGTGCGGCGCGCGAGCTGCTTGAGCGTGAGCTCCTGCGTCTTGCGCGCGTCGCGGATGACGCGGCCGATGGCGCGGTGCAGGTCCGCCTCGGGATCCTGCGACAGGCCCTTCTTCTGCAGGGCGTTGCGCACGGCGCTGATGAACTGATCCGGCTCCATCGGCTTCTTCACGTAGTCGGAAGCCTGCGCCTTGAGCGAGGCCACCGCCGTGTCCACCGTGGGGTACGCCGTGGCGACAATCACGGCGATGTCCGTGTCGTACTTGCGAATCAGCTCCAGCACCTCGGTCCCGGACATCTGCGGCATCATCATGTCCAGGATGACGAGGTGGAAGTCGGACCCTCGCAGGATGTCCACCGTCTGGGTGGGATCCGTCGTGGTGACGACCTCATAGCCCTCGCGGGTCAGCACCAGCTTCAGGTAGTCGCAGTTGTCCTGCTCATCATCGACCACCAAGATGCGAATCTGCACAGCCTCTCCTCGCTGCTGCGGGTGGGGACCTCGGTTACTTGCCTGAGTTGTCTGTCTCTTCCAGGCGCTTGAGACTGTCCCGGATCTTCGGTGCGAGCTTGTGGTCCGGTGCCAGCTCCAGGAAGCGCTTGAGGAAGGGAGTGGCGACGGTCCACTGGTTCTCGTGGGCGTAGCTCAGGCCCTTGAGCAGCTGGCAGTCGGCGTCGGCCGGCGTCAGCTCGAGGCACCGGGAAGCCCGGTTGCGCGCTTCTGGGAACTGCTTTTTGATGATCAGCTTCCTAGCGTCTTCCCGCGCGGTGGCCGCCTCTTCCTCGCGGTTGACGGCCGCCTGCTGAGTCGGAGGAGGCTTGGGCGTAGGCGTAGGCGTCGCCGCGGGCGGGGGCGTGGGGGTGGGCGTGGCCACCGGCGCGGGCGGGGTGCCCGTCTCCGGCTTGGCGGCAGCCGCCTTGCGCGCCTCCTCGATGCGGTTGAGCAGCTGATCCCGCTCCACGCCGAAGATGGTGGAGTCCTTGGCCTCCTTCAGCAGCTTCTCCGCCTCGTCGTAGCGCTGATCCTCGAAGGCGCGCTTGGCCTCGGCGACCATGTCACCGGCCTTGCGCTCGTCGGCGATCTGCCCGGCCAGCTTCTGCGCCTCGGGGGGCCAGGTGCCGTCCGGGTTCCGGGTGTTGTTCAGAGCGTCCTCGGCCCGCTCCAGGTTGTTGTCGTCGAAGTACTTCTGCGCCTCCTGGATGCGCTCGGCCAGCCGCTTCGCCGGATCCGCGGCGGCGGTGTCGGTGGGCTCCGGGTCGGGATTCGGAGGCTGCGCCACGGGGCCCGGCGTTGGCTGCACGGGACCCGGGTTGCTCGGCTTGAGCAAGAAGAAGGCGGCGCCGCCCACAATGAGGAGGAGCGCCACGAACGCCGCAACCAGGGGCAGCTTGGACCGGCCACCCGCGCTGACCGCGCTGGCCGATTCGCCCGCGCCAATGAAGCGCAGCTTCACGTGGCCCAGCTCGATGGTGTCGCCGTTGTTCAGCGAGGACTGGGCGTACGGCTCGCCGTTGACCGTCATCCCGTTGGCCGACTGCATGTCCAGGATGCGCCACTCGCCGCTCTCCTCGCGCACCAGCTTGGCGTGTGTGCGCGACAGCGAGCGGTGGTCGATGACGATGTCGTTGTCTTCCGTCCGGCCGATCTTCATCTCGGTCCGGATGCAGGAGTACTCCTGGCCCTTGAACTCGGAGCTGAGCACCACCAGGCGGGGCGCGTCCTCGGCATCGAGATCCTGCACCTTGCGGGCGCGGTTGCCCTCCACCTGGTCCATCTTGATGATGGCGGTGGAGTGTCGGCGCTGCTCGGCGGTGGGCGGGGCGGGAGACTCTTCCTCATCTCCCTCGCCCTGCTCCGCGATGGGCGACTCGGCCTCCGTCTCGGCCTCGGCGGCGGAGGACTCCATCTCCTCCGGCGCGAGCTCGGCTGTCACGGTGCGCTGAGGACGCGCGGCGGCAGCCACGTCGCTCTGCAGCGCCAGATCGTAGTCACCGATCTGGATCAGATCGCCGTCCTTGACGGTCGACTGGCCGCTGATGCGCTCGCCGTTGATGCGAGTGCCGTTGGAACTGCCCAGATCCTCCACCACAACATGCCCGTTCTGGCGCATGAGGCGAGCGTGGCGGCGGGACACGTTTCGTTCCGTCAGGCGGATGGTGTTGCCTTCCTGACGGCCGATCGTGATCTCTTCGCGCACGAAGGGAACAACGGTCTTGCGCCCCTCGTCGTCTTCGATGATGAGCTTCAGCACGGGTCAGATCCGCTTACAGCTATAGCAGAAGGGGCGGAACCGTTACAAGGCATGCATCCCCCGAAAATGACAGCGGTTTTCAGACCGAGTGAGGGGAAGTCGGCACCGTTGTCCATCGGACAGGTGGCCGATCAGGCAATCTTCAGAGGGCGGCAGGAGGATCACCTACCCGTATGAGTGTGCCTCCGCCCGGCTCCGAAGACGCGCGATCAGCGCCCGAGTCCCGAGGGCCGCTCGGGCGGTTGCCGTGGGTGACGCTGGGGCTGGTGGGGGTGCAGCTGGCCGTCTACGTGAGGACGGCCGCGGCGGGTCCGCTCGATGTGGATGCGATGGTCCGCTTTGGAGCGAAGGTGGGGCCGCTGATGACGGAGGCGGGAGAGTCCTGGCGGCTGCTGACCGCGAACTTCCTGCATCGGGACGCGGCGCACCTGGGGCTCAACCTGCTGGTGCTGGTGGCGGCTGGCTCGGTGCTGGAGGGAGCGTGGCGACGGCTCGAGTACGCGGCGCTGCTGGTGGCGGCGGGGCTGGCGACGATGACGAGCTCTCTCTTGTGGGCCGAGGAGGTGAGCGTGGGCGCCTCGGGCATGGCGTACGGCTGCGTGGGGGCGCTCATTGTGCTGGGGCGCCGGTACCGCGCGGTGTTGTCGCCGATGGCGCGGCGGATGGCAGGGGAGGGCGTGCTGCCCACGGTGCTCGTGTTCCTGTGGATGGGGTGGACGTCGGTGGGCGTGGACAACGCAGGGCACCTGGGTGGGTTCTGCTCGGGGCTGCTGGTGGGGCTCTTCGTGGTGCCCAGGAGGCTGACGGCGGGCGAGCCGAGGAGCGCGGAGTGGCTGCGCGCCGGGAGCGTGGTGGCGGTGGCGGTGGTGGTGGCGGGGTTGGGGGTGCTCGGGCGCTCGACGTGGCGCGTGGAGCGGGATGACGTGTTCGGTGTGTCGGTGGCGATGCCGTCGAGCTGGCGCCAGGGGGCGGATCGGCTCGGGCGGCTGGCCTTCTCCAATGGGTTGCCGGGGCTGGGGCGCGCCACCTTCGTGGCGGAGGCCATCCAGACCGGCGAGCCCGGGGACGGCGGGCTGCAGGCGGTGCACTTTCAGGAGTCGGCGCTGGCCGCCGAGGCGGTGCTCCCCGAGGGTCGGCCTGTGAAGGTGCGGGGGCCGAGGCCCGCGTGGGTGAGCGGTGGTCCCGCGCAGGAGGTGCAGGCGGAGCTGCAGGGCGCGGACGGGGTGACGCACCTGCGAGCGCTGTTCGTGCCGCGCGGGGAGTTCGTGTACCAGCTCGTGTTCACGTGGCCTGGGCGCTTTCCCCGGTATAGGCGGGTGGTGGAGCGGATGGTGGCGGAGCTGCGGCTGGAGGAGCCGTCGATGTTGCGCGAGGCGCGGGCGCGGGCGCTGCTCGTGCCGGGGGCGAGCGAGCCGCTGGCGCAGCTGGGCTCGGCGCTGAGGCGGTGGGGGCGGCCGGCGGAGGCGGTGGAGCCGCTGCGCGAGGCCGTGCGGCTGGCGCCCTCGCAGGTGGCGACGCGGGTGGAGCTGGCGCGGGCGTTCCTCGAGTCGGGCCACGTGGAGGAGGGCTGCCACGCGGCGGAGGAGGCGCGGGTGTATGGGCCCTCGGAGACGGGAGCGCTGGAGGCGGGCGTGCGGTGCGAGCTGGCCCGGGGGGACACCGAGCGGGCGCTGGCGCGGCTGGAGGAGGCCCGGCGCGTGGCTCCGCAGGATCCGAGGCTGCGAGCAGCGGAGGCCGCGTTGCGCGCGACGGTGAAGGCGGGAGGCCGGTAGAGTCCCGGCCATGTGGAAGATCCAGCCCTCGCTGTTGCGTGTCGTTCTGGCCTTGGCCCTGCTGGCCGTTCTCCCGGCGCTCGCCGAGGAGTCCGCGGCGGATATCGCCCGGAAGAGCCGTGAGCGTGGCGCGCTCAACCTGCTGGGCTTGAGCGCCCAGCTCAAGCTCACGACCGCGAGCAAGGACGGCAAGAGCAAGGAGCAGGTTGTCACCAGCTCGGCGAAGAAGATCGGGGATAAGACGCACTCGCTCGTGCGCTTCCTCCAGCCTGCGGGAGTGGCGGGGGTGGCGCTGCTCACGGTGGAAGGAGCCAAGGGCGAGGGGGCGGAGATCTCCTTGTATCTGCCGAAGCTCAAGCGGGTGCGGAAGGTGGCGCGCACGCAGCGAGGGCAGTCCTTCATGGACACGGACTTCTCCTACGCGGACCTGGGCGGCACGGGCGGCGAGAGCGACGACGTGATGAAGAAGGTGGGCGAGTCCAAGGTGCTGGATCGGCTCGCCTGGGTACTGGTGGGCAAGGCGGGAGCGGACTCTCCTTATGGTGAGGTGAAGGTCTTCGTGGATCAGGAGACCTACGTGCCCACGCAGGTCGAGTACACCGACAAGGAGGGCAAGCCCTTCAAAGTGTACCGGGCGGCGTCGCTCAAGAAGTTCAAGGACCGGGTCATCGCGGCCAAGGCGTCCATGGAGAACCTGCAGACGGGCTCCGTGACGACGCTCGAGGTCCTTCAGCTCGAGGAGGCGCAGCCCGGTGACGAAGCCTTCACCGAGCGGGCGCTCGAGCGCGGTTGATCCGAGGACTCGCACTCGGCCTGGCGCTCCTGTGTGGGAGTTCGCGGGCTTTTGGGCAGGAGGAGGTCCCCCCCGCGCCGGAGGCTCCGGAGGGTGGGGCGGCGCTCGAGGAGTTCGTGCCGGAGGCGAAGCCTCGGGAGGTGGAAGGAGGGCAGGGGGTGGAAGCCTTCGAGCCAGCTCCTCCGGCTCTGGAGGAAGCTGCGCCCGCTCCTGCTGCGGGGCCGACCGTGCAGGTGAGTGGATCGCTGCGCTTGCTCGCAGGGGTGGATACTGGCTTCGAGCCCCAGCGGAGTGACGGACTCTCCGAGCATGTCGTGGACGTACAAGGGCGGGCCTCGCTCTCCACGGATGTGAAGCTCTCTCCCTCGCTGCGGCTGCTCGTGGAAGGGCGGGCGCTCTGGCGCGCGGGAGCCGAGCAAGGGTTGGAGCGGGGCAAGGCGTTCTTCGAGCCCACGCTCGGTGAGGCGTTCCTGGACTTCTACACGCCCCGCGTGGACGTGCGGGTGGGGCAGCAGACGCTGGCCTTTGGGGCAAACGCGGCCTTCGCGCCTACGGACATCCTCAACCCGAGAGACCTGCGTGGGAGCTTCGTCCTCACCGAGCCGGAGGACGCGAAGCTGCCGGTCTTCGCCGCTCGGGCTTTGGGGGACGTCGGGCCGCTCACGCTCACCGCGGCGTGGGTGCCCTTCTTCACGCCGCACCGCTACACCGTCTTCGGGCAGGACGAGGCGCTCTTCCAGCCGGGGCTCGGGGTGAGCCTGCCCTTCACGGTGGATCCCTCCATTGAGGATGCACTGCAGCCTCGTCTTCTGGAGACAGAGCGGCCCGAGGCGTTTCCGTGGCTCGGGGATGTGGGCCTGCGGGTGACGTCCGAGATTCGAGGCATCCGGGTGGGCGGCTCGTGGGTCTGGGCCAACGAAAAGCTGCCACAGGTGCGCCTGGATCCGGAGTTGGAGGCCCTGCTGCGCGCTCAGCAGCGAGGGGAAACTCCGGATGCGGCGCTCCTGCTGTCCGTGCAGGATCGGCTGCGCGCGGGAGAGACGCTGGTGACGGGCCGATACGATCGGCAGCACGTCTTCGGGCTGGAGGCGACCGCGCTGCTGGGGCCGGCGCAGTTCGATGTGGACGTGGGCTTCAGCCCGGCGCAGACGTTCTTCGACGAGCGGCTGCATCCGCTGCGCAAGCCGGTGGTGACGTGGGTGGTCGGTGTTTCCCAGGCGGAGGACTCCGACTTCCTCTACTCGGTGACCTGGCAGGGGGTCGCCGTGCGCCGCATGGGAGCGGAGGAACTGCTCGTGGTGCTGGAGCCCGGCACGGCGCGGGGAGAGGCGCGGACCGCCTTCCTTCACCTGGTGGTGGCTGAGGCGCGCTATGCCCCGCGCGGAAGCGACTGGGAGATTGGATTTCGAGGCGCCTTCGAGCCCATCCAGCGCTCCTTCGTGCTCGCGCCGCGGGTGGGTTGGCGCTTCACGGAGCACCTGAGCGTGGGGCTCGCGGCAGAGGTCTACGCCGGCAAGCCCTACAGCCCCTTGGGTTACTTCGGGCGGAACGATCAGATCGTCGGCTCGCTCCGGTTGACGCTGTAGCTCTACCATTTAGGAATGCTCAGGAGGCTTCGTATGCCGCGCGCAGCGCTGCTGCTGGTCGCTTTTCTCTCGGGGTGCAGCGCCTCACCCAAGGTCCTCCGTTTGGACACAGGCCAAGGCGAACCCCGCGCCCATGTTCCGCGCCGCGACGTGGAGCCTGTGCAACTGCGCGAGGAGCAGTTCAAAAAGGCCATGGCGGAGCATGCCCAGCGGCTGCGGGCGGTGGATCGCCCCCTGGAACACGCTCGGCAGGTCTTCGGAGTGCCCGAGCGAAGCGGTTGGTTTCGGTACGAGAGCCGGAGCCAGCGGCTCATCGCTGCGGAGCCGGACAGCCCGCGAAACCTGAGACTGTTGCCCGAAGACGAGGAACTGAAGCGCCGCTATCTGCTGTGGTGCGAGGAGAAGTGGGGAGGCGGGGATTGCCTGCGCCTTCTGGTGGATAGGCCCTTTCTGGATGGGGATGCTCGGTACGCGCTGGCCATGGCGATCGCCCACAGCAAGGTGCTGGGAGCCATGAAGGAGGAACTGGCGCGAACGGTGAACCCCCAGGCGTTGGTTGCCACGGTCGTCGGGGGGCTGACCATGTACGCCATCTTGCTGACGCTGCCCGAGCCCGTGAGCAAGGGAGTCGCTGCGTTGCTGACCGTGGGGGCCATGGCGTACCTGGGGTGGGACACAGTGTGGCGGCTGATCGACGGGTGGTGGGTGCTGATGAAGGAAGTGGATCAAGCCACCACCTTTGACGCCATCGCCGCCTCGGGAGAGAAGTTCGGGAACACGATGGGGGAGAAGGCGGCCCGGACCTTCGTGATGCTGGCGACGGTGGCGCTGGGAAATACGGCGCCGGGCATGGCGGCCAAACTGCCATCGCTGCCAGGGGCCAGTCAGGCTGCGGTGGTGGCCGAGACTCAACTCCGTATTCGCTTCACTGCGCCCGCGCTGGCCCAAGTGGAGTCAGTGGCGTTGAGCGCTGAGGGGGCTGCGGTCGTGTTGGCCCCTAACGCCGTGGCCATGGCGGCGGGAGATAGCACTGGCGGTCGAACTGCGCCGCCCAGCCCAGGTGGACCGGGAGAGTGGGTTCAGGCGAACGAGTTCATGTCCGAGAGCGCCCGGACCTATCAATCCCAGGTGACAGGGGCGCCGAAGGGCTACGCCTACTGCGTCAAGTCCGGGAGCGAGGAGGCGGACTTTGATGGCTTCGACCAAGGTGTTCTGATCGAGGTCAAGGGCCCCGGTTACGCGCAGTGGATCAGCCAGCAGTTGGATTTTCTGCCGATCTTCAAAGGAAGCGACAAGCTATTGGCGCAGGCGCAGCGCCAGATCAACGTGGCGCAGGGGATGCCCATCCGGTGGATCGTCGCTGAGCAGAAGCTCGCAGGGGCACTAACGAAGATGTTTAAGGGGGCTAACCTCCCTATACAGGTCGTTCATGTTCCCCCGGTTCCGTGACGGAGAAACGTTCGATGATTGAGACCTATTACGCGGGTTCGTATTGGCTCGCCCGGCCTGAGTCCGCCCAGGCATGCGCACAACGCGCGGAACGTTTTTTCCACCTCCTGGGGCGCTGCGACTCGGCATGGACCCGCTGGTATGAGTCCGCGGATTCTCTCGAGGAAGCACGCAAGCTCGAGTTCACGACAGATGCGGTGAACTTCCAGAAGCTGTTCGCACAGAGGGAGAGCCAGATTGGGGATGGCTTTTTATTCCACTTGTGGACGGGCGACGATCTGGAAGAGATGTCCGGTGTTGATGGCAACTGCGGTCATTCCTCCCTGCACCTTTCGTCCACCTGCGTACTCAAGACCTACGGAGAGGGTTCTCTCGGAGAGCGAGTGCTGACTGCACCCGTGATGACGGACGTCTTGCGGGTCATGGCACTGGCTTGGGACCCAGAGTGGGGAGTTGCAACCTCTGATGCGCATCGGGATGCAGCGGTCGAGGGGTTTCCCCATGCGGGCACGTTCGTCGGGTGGGTCATGTACTTCTCGCGGCTGCGCGGCACGGTGCCCCCACTGCCTGCTCCCGTGCGTATCGAGCCTGTGGAGGACAAGGGGACCCTCGTCATCCTCACCCCTGAGCGCTTCACTGTCTCCAACCCAGAGCACGTTGCCCTCGCCGCGCGCGTCCACGAACTGCTGGATCGGGCAGGGCTGTTGAGGAAGTTGCAGCCCTGGCCGACAGGGCCGCGCTGACTTTTCTAAAGCGCGCTGAAGGTTCGAACCAGCAGCCGTGCGCCCGCAGTCCACTCCGTCTCCAGCCCCAGGCCCGCATCCTTATATGCGTAGGTTCCGTAGAGCTGGAGCCACAGGGGCTGGTCATTCAGGGCGAACAGGATCCGCTCGACGCTCGCGTCCGCGCGCGCCCGGAAGCGCCGCCCTCCATCGAAGCGGTTGATCCACCCCGCCAGCGCCGAGGCCCGCACCGTCCACCAGCCATCCGCTGTCTCGTACCCCGTCTCGAGCACCCCGGATGTGAAGGGCGATACCTCCTGCTCCAGCGTCCCATCCGCCAGGCGCCGCAGCGAGTGGCTCACCGAGGGTCCGAACCCCAGCCACAGACGCCCGCTCACCGAGCGCACCGGATCCAGCAGCAGCGCCGCCCGTCCCGTCTCCACCGTCAGCCCCCGGCCTTCCCACACCCGCCGCTCCAGGGCGCCCGCGCGCACCGCCACCGTCACGTCGAACGGAAACGGCACGCGGATGGGCCGCGAGGTTGGAATCAGGATGAAGCCCTCCTCCAAGTGGCGGCGGTAGAGCCCCTCGTAGAGCGTCGTGCTCAGTCCGCGCCGCACGTTACCCGGCGTCGCCTCCGTCACGAGGATGCGGTGCGTGTTGAACCAGAGCGTCCCCTTGCTCCGGCTGTTGCGCTCGGTTCGCAGCAGGATTCCCGCCTGCAGCGTGGGCAGCGCCACCCCGTCTCGCACCTGCAGCCCCGTCCCGAGCAACAGCGCATTGCCCGGATCGAAGCACGTGGGGAAGCGATCCCCCGCCTCGGTCTCCATGACGCACGTATCCGTCTGCGGCGGCAAAGAGGCCACCTCCCCAGGCGAGCCTGGGGGCAGGGCGAACAGCAGGGTGGCCAGTCCGAGCGAGAGCATGCCGTCCGTTCCCTAGCGAGCGCTCGCCAGCGGAGCACTCCGCCGCGCCGGAGCCCACAGCGAAGCCCTCAGCCCCACGTTGGCGGACCACTCCCACTTGCCCCTCACGTTCGGAATGTCGTTGCGCCACATGCCACGCCCATCCGCCACCAGGCTCACCGGCTGATCGTTGATGGCCAGCAGGATGAGCTCGTAGCCCGCCTTCACCTTCAGCCGCTCGGGGTGCAGCGGGCGGTTCTCCACCGGGTCGTCCAGCAGCACCTTCTCCGCCTCGGCCGAGAACAGCAGGTGGTGGAAGCCGTCCGTGTCCAGCGTGAGGTTGCCCTCGAACACCGCCGTCGGCACGAACGTGTTCAATCCGTGCGTCCGGTCGCGCTCGAAGGACGGGCCCACCCGGAATCGCACGTAGGACACCAGATCCTTCGAGTGCCACACGTCCAGCGTCCCGTGCACCGCGCCCCATGTGAGCAGGCTCAGCTCCGAGTCCTCGCGCTCGATGGTCTCCTGGTGCAGCGCCTCCATCCACGCGCCCAGGTTGAGCCCCAAGTCAAAGCGCCGCGGCTTGCCGAAGAACGTGGTGATGCGGAACAGCGGCACCGTCCGCTCCACGTTGAAGTCGTACCGCACCAGCGTCACATCCAGGCTCGGCTCGCCCAGGTACACCTCCGTCTCCAGGAGCGTGACGCGGTGCAGCCGGTTGTCCTCCGAGCCCCCCGGGAACTCGGTCTGGATGCCGAAGTCCACCCGGACGCGCTCCGTCTCCGCCGGCTGCCCGCTGCGGAACAGCGGAGCCCACGCGCCGCCCAGGTAGAACCGCCGGTGCAAGTCGAAGTTGAACTGCATCACCCGGCCCTGCTCGTCGCGGTACCAGCCCGGCGGCGACTCGGCGATGGCCGGCACGAAGCGGTAGCCCTCCTGCACCCGCACGTTCGCGCTCGCCTCGGAGCGGTCACAGTACGAGGTGCGCAGCAATGGCCGGTCCAGCTCTACCCCCTCCGCGTCCAGCTCGCTGCCTGGGGCAATCAGGCACCGCCGCGTCACCGGATCGCACTGCATCCGGTACTCCCCCGAGGGCACCTGCTTGGTGGGCGGCAGCTTCGTGCAGAGGATGGGCTGGTCGTAGCGGAGCGCAGGCATCGGCTCCTCGGGCGTCAGGAGCCCCGTCAGGTCGCTTCCCTGCCGGGCCGGCTCCTGCGTCGCACCCTTCGCTGAATCTTCCCCTGCTTGCTGCGTCTCTGGCTGGGGAGCCTTCTCCTGACCCTCGACCTGCGAGAGCAAGAGGGCCCACCCCAGCGCTGCTGCCTGGATGATCATCACGCCTCCCACATCGGCCCCCGCTTCGGACGGGGGCTGCTCCCCAGGTCTCTTCAAACGCCGTGCCCCCCTGCCTGTAGAGCGGGCTTTCGCGGGTTTGCTGCGCATCGGTGTGCAGCTTCCGGCACAATGCACGGCACCCGTGACGCGGTAGCGGTACACCCGGCGGAGGTCGACCCGGAGCGTCACGGGGGATATAAGGCCGCGGCCCAGGATGTAGGCGGGCCGGATCCAGACGGAGGCGTCCTTTTCCGTGGCGAGTGACGGCGAGCAGCAACAACAGCAGGAGCAGAAGCCCGCGCCCGAGCAGAAGCCCGCGCCCGAGCCGGTCCCGGAGAGCTTCGTCGAGGGGCTGCTCGGCAAGGACATCTCCACGGAGAAGTGGTTCCAGCGCTGGGTGGCGCTGCCACTGTCGCTCCGGGTGGTGCTGCTGATGGGGGGGCTGTCGCTCGGGGTGTTCCTGCCCTACCTGGGCGCGGTGGGACTGTGGGACCCCTGGGAGACGCACTACGGCGAGGTGGCGCGGATGATGGTGGTCCGCCGCGACTACGTGTTCCCCTGGTGGGAGAACGCGTGGTTCTTCTCCAAGCCGCCCATGACGATGTGGATGCAGGCGCTGGGCATTCAGGTGGTGGATGCCTTGCGCGGCACCGGCGAGCTGGGCCGCTACACCGAGTGGGGCATGCGCACGCCGTTTGCCCTGCTGAGCGCCGCCGCGGTGACGCTGCTGTCGTTGGCGGTGTCGCGCGTGGTGAGCGTGCGTGCGGGCTTGGCCACGGGCTTCGTGCTCGTCACCATGCCGCTCTACTTCCTGCTCACCCGGCAGACCGTGACGGACACCCCGTTCGTCACCACGATGATCTGCGCCATGGCGTGCGCGTTCATCGGCCAGCTCGATGACACGACGAAGCACCGCAGTGCCTGGTGGTACGCCTTCTACGTCTTCCTGGGCCTGGCCGTGCTGGCCAAGGGCCTGTTGGGCGTGTTGCCCGCGGCCTTCCTGCTGATCTACGCGCTGCTGGCCGTCATCCCCTGGAGCTGGGCCGCGGGCCAGGAGCACGTGCGCTGGCTGTGGAGCCGCACCTTCCGCAAGGAGGTGCGCGAGGGCAAGCGCGCCATGCCCGTGCTCTGGGGGCAGATGTTCCGCATGCGCCTGGGCACCGGCTTCCTGGTGTTCTGCGGGGTGGCGGTGCCCTGGTATCTCACCCTCAGCCTGTTCCCCGAGGTGGATGACGAGGGCAAGGGCTTCTTCTACCGCTTCTTCATCCACGACCACCTGAACCGGCTCACGGCGGGCGTGCACACCACCACCCCGGGCGGCACTTTCATCTACTTCATCGAGCAGGGCGGCTACGCCATCTTCCCCTGGGTGGCGCTGCTGCCCGGCGCCTTCGCGGTGGTGTCCCGGCTGAAGCTGCGCTCGGCCTCGAAGGCGGACCACCTGGCGCTGCTCGCCGTGCTGTGGGTGGCCTTCAGCTTCTGGCTGCTGGCCTCGAGCGCCACGAAGTTCCACCACTACGTGTTCCCCATCCTCCCCGGGCTGGCGATCCTCATCGCGCTCTTCATCGACCGGCTGTGGAAGGACGGACCCGCCGAGCATGCCGTCAGTCTGCTCTTCGGGCTCGTGCTCTTCATCCTCGTGGGCAAGGATCTGGCGGAGACGCCCAAGAACTTCACGGACCTCTTCGTCTACAACTACGACCGCCCGTACCCCACCGAGCTCGTCACCAAGCCCATTCCGTTCTGGGATTCTCGGTCGCTGTGGATCGGCGACTTCGTGACGGCCGCCTTGCTGGCGCTGGGGGCGTACCTCGTGATCGAGGTCTTCGTTCCCAAGAGCGGCGACAAGAAGGCCAAGGCCGCCGCAGGCTCGGAGGCCACTGCCACTCCGGCCACCGCCACCGTGGAGACTGCTCCAGCCGAGGCCAAGCCCGAGCCCGCGCTGGCCGCTCCGGTCACGGCTGTCGCCAAGGACGCGGCGGAGCCCCAGGCCGCGGAGGCTCCGGCCCCTGCGGCAGGGACCGAGGCCCAGGCTTCGGAGACTCCCGCCACGGCCGTGACGACGGAGGCCAAGGCCCCAGAGGCTCCGGCCACGGCCGTCGCGAGCACAGCGGGCAAAGCCGCCGAGGATGTCACCGGCTCTCGCTCCACCGCGATCGCGACGCTGCTGTGCGGCGGCGCCATGCTGGTTCCCATGTACACCGAGGGGAAGGTGACGGCCATGGGGCCGCTGGGCGTGGCGGGCCTCGTGACGGCCGCCTTCTGTGTCTTCGAGGCCCTGCGTGGCCCGAAGGCGCTGCGCACCTCGCGCCTGCTCTACGCGGCCGCATGGGCGGTCGCCGGAGGCGGACTCGCCGCCGCAGGCTTCGGCAGGCCCATCGGCACGGACGCGCTGCTCCGAGCCCTCCAGGAGCCCATCAACGTGAGGAAGGGCATGGGCTTCGTCTTCGCCGTGGCGGGCGTGCTCGCGGTGGTGGCCGCGCTCAAGCAGGCCCGGGTGATGCTCTTCGGTGTCTTCTGGGCCTTCGCCATCTGCTTCGCGTGCTGGTTCAACTGGAACCACTGGGTGAAGCTGTCCCACCACTGGACGCAGCGGGACCTCTTCTGGCGCTACTACCGCCAGCACCGCCCGGGCGAGCCCATCGCCGCGTTCCAGATGAACTGGCGCGGAGAGACGTTCTACTCGCGCAACACGGTGGAGCAGTTCCGCCTGGGCGATGCCAACGTGCGCCTGCGCAACTTCGTGGCCCAGCCGGGCCGCGAGTGGGTGCTCGTGGAGCACGGCCGTCTGACGGCGCTCACCAGCGCTGTGGGCGCCGACAAGAAGGTCACCATCATCGACCGCGACATCAACAACAAGTTCGTCCTGGTGGCCGTCGATTGAGCGGCATCCAGGTTCAGGGACTCGCCAAGCGCTTTGGCGATCGGACGGCGGTGCAGGGGCTCACGTTCGACGTGCGCCCGGGCGAGGTGTTCGGCTTGCTCGGGCCCAACGGCGCCGGGAAGACGACCACGGTGCGCATGCTCACCGGGTTGCTCCTGCCCTCCGAGGGCGAGGCCTTCGTCTGGGGCCACTCGGTGCGCACTCACGGCGAGCAGCTGCGGCGCACCGTGGGCCTCCTCACCGAGCAGCCCGGGCTCTATGACCGGCTGACTGCCCGCGAGAACCTCCGCTTCTTCATGAAGCTGCACGAGCTGGACGAGGCCGCCGCATGGCCTCGCGCGCTCGCGTACCTGGAGCGCTTCGGGCTGGCCGCGCGCGTGGATGACCCATGCGGCGGCTTCTCCAAGGGCATGCGCCAGAAGCTGGCCATCGTCCGCACGCTGGTGCACGACCCGAAGGTCATCTTCCTGGACGAGCCCACCTCGGGCCTGGATCCCGAGTCCGCCCGCACCGTGCGCGATGCCGTGGCGGAGCTGGCCACCGAGGGGCGCACTATCGTCCTGTGCTCGCACAACCTGTCCGAGGTGGAGCGGCTGTGCACGCGCGCCGCCATCATCCAGGGCCGGCTGCTGGCCATGGCCCCGCTGAGCGAGCTGCGGCGCGCGGGGCAGGCGCTGGACATCCGCGTGGAGGGCGACGCCGAGCGCTTCCGTCCCGCCCTGGCCGCGCTGCCCTTCGCCCCCAACGTGCTGAGCGAGGGCGGTCGTCTCAAGGTCATGCTCTCCGACGATGCCCAGGCGCCGGACGTGCTGGCGGCCCTGGTGAACGCGGGCGCGCGGGTGCACAGCGCCGTGCCCGCCAACCGGCCGCTCGAAGAGGTCTACCTGGAGCTCATCCGACAGGGGAGGGGCTGACCATGGCGTTCCGGCCCAAGCGCGCGCTGGCGGTCTTCTGGAAAGACTTCCTGGACCTGCGAAAAAACCTGGGGCTGCTGCTGTCCATGACGGTGCTGCCCCTGGTCTTCATCTGCGTGCCCATCGGCGTGGTGTGGACGTACGTGCAGCGGCCGGATGATCCGAACCTGCGCGTCATCGCTCAGTACTACGACAAGGCCCTGCCGCTGGGCGCCAATGCGGCGCGCTTCCTGATCGACCGGACGCTCACCGACTGGTTCGGCATGTTCCTGGTCATGCCCGTCTTCGTCCCCATCCTCATCTCTTCGCAGAGCGTGGCGGGGGAGAAGGAGCGGCGGACCCTGGAGCCGCTGTTGGCCTCGCCCGTGACGGCCGCCGAACTGGTGGCCGGCAAGAGCCTGGCCTCGCTGGTGCCCGCTGTGGGGATCTCCTGGGTGGCCTTCGTTCTCTTCTGCATCGGCGTGGATGTGGTGGCGTGGCCCATGGTGAAGGGGCCGCTGATGCCCAACACACTGTGGACCTTCGGCATCTTCGTGCTCGCGCCCCTGTTCGCCTTCTTCGGCAACGGGGTGGCGGTGCTGATCTCCGCCCGCGTGTCCGAGGCCCGCACCGCCCAGCAGCTCTCCGCGCTCGTGGTGCTCCCGCTGGTGGGGCTCGTGGGAGGCCAGGTGGCCGGCCTCCTGACCGCAGGGATGGGCTACTACGCCGTGCAAGGCGCTGTGGTGCTCCTGCTGGACGCCGTGCTGCTGGTGGCCAGCATCCGGCTGCTGGATCGCGAGCGCCTCATCAGCCGCTGGGGCTGAGCCTCGAAATCGGGCAAGCCCTCCTCTGGTTGGCTGGCCAAGCCCTAGTAAAACTGGCATGTTGCGGGAGCTAACCGCCTGCCGAAGGGCGAGCATGGAATCGCTCTGGCCGCTATCCGTATGGAATACGGGGCGGCGTGGGTTCTGGCAGGTGACGCAGTCCGAACGGAGGCTGAGCGAGCACGATGGGCATTTTCGATTCGATCAAGGGCGAGGCGAAGCGCAACTTCATTGCCCGCGCGGACGAAGCCAAGGGCGAGATCATCTACAAGTATCCGGAGAAGAACATCCGGATGCTGACCCAGCTCACCGTGGACGCTGACGAGATTGCGCTCTTCGTCAAGGACGGCAAGGTTGAGGGCAAGCTGGGGCCCGGACGCCACACGCTGGACAGCAAGAACATCCCCTTCCTGTCCCGGCTGCTGGAGAGCTTCACCGGCGGCAACATGTTCATGACGGAGGTCTTCTTCGTCTCCACGCGCGAGCACCCGGGCGTGAAGTTCGGCGGCCCCATCGGTGACGTGCGCGACCCGGAGACGGGCCTGGGCATCGGCACCATGGTGTACGGCGACTTCTCCATCCGCGTCACCGAGCCGGAGAAGCTGGTGGTGGGCCTGGTCGGCATGGGCCGCGCCAGCAACGATGACTTCCTGGGCTGGTTCAAGAGCCAGGTCCTCAAGGTCATCAAGGATCGCATCGCCGAGCTGCTGGTGAAGAAGCGCTGGCCGCTGCTCGACGTGACGAGCGGCGCGTACACCGAGGAGATCGAGACCGAGGTGATCGCCGGCGTGAAGCCGCACGTGGACACCTACGGGCTCACCGTGGTGCGCCTGGGCAACTTCCACGTCAGCATCAAGGAGGAGGACGAGGCGACGCTGAAGAAGTTCTCCAAGGATGCGGCGTACTCGCGCATGGCGGGCGGCTTCCAGCAGTACGCGCAGGGCCAGGCGATGCTGGGTGCCTCCGAGGGCATGGCCAAGGGCGGTGGTGGCGGCTCCGACGGCGCCCTGTCCGGCATGGGCATGGGCATGGGCATGGGCATGGCGCAGATGTTCATGAACAACCAGAACCAGCAGCGCCAGGCACCGCCTCCTGCGGCCGAGGCGGCTCCTCCGGCGGACACGCGCAGCCCGGCGCAGCGCCTGAAGGAGATCAAGGAGCTGCTCGACGCGGGCGTCCTCTCCGAGGAGGAGTACAAGGCCAAGCGCGCGGAGCTGATGAAGCTCCTGTAACCCGAGCGGGCCGGTAGGCCCCTCTTCGAGTGCCCGGAGGCCTCCCCGCTGGAAGAGCGGTGGGGCCTCTGGCGTTTGGAAGCTCACGCCGTCCGTTTCGAGGTAGATGGGCCCGCATGAGCAGTGACACGTTGGACCCAGGAGCCGTGAATCCCCCGGTGGCCAGGCGGCGCTCGCCCTGGCGGCGCCGGGTGTTGGGGGTGCTGCTGCTGGGGCTGCTGGGCTTCGCCGTCTACGAGTACGTCACGCTCCCCAGCGCGGAGCCCCTGCTGAAGCAGAACCCGGAGACCACGGCCCTCATCGATCAGCGCGCGGCCGAGGCCCGTGATGCGGGCCGCAAGCCTCGGCGGCGCCAGAACTGGGTCTCCCTGTCGAATGTCCCCAAGCACGTCGTCTACGCCGTGCTCACCTCGGAGGACGCCAGCTTCTACCTCCACGAGGGCGTCGACACCGTCGAGCTCGAGAAGGCCATGCAGGAGGCGTGGAAGCAGGGCAAGCTCGGCCGCGGCGCCTCCACCATCACCCAGCAGCTCGCCAAGAACCTCTGGCTCTCCACGGATCGCAGCCTGTTCCGCAAGGCCAAGGAGCTCATCCTCGCCCACCGCCTCGAGGAGGCTCTGCCCAAGAGCCGCATCCTCGCCCTGTACCTCAACGTGGTGGAGTGGGGGGACGGCGTCTACGGCCTCGAGGCCGGCGCCCGCGAGCACTTCGGCGTCTCCACCGTGAGCCTCTCCGTGGCTCAGGGCGCCATTCTCGCCGCCATGCTGCCTGCCCCGAGGAAGCGCTCACCCAAGTCCGGCTCCAGGGCGCTCAAGAAGCGCGCCCATTGGATCATCGATCAGATGCAGGCCGCCAAGCGCCTCCCGCCGGAGCAGGCCTCCGCCGCTCAAGCGGAGATCGACCGCATCCTCAGCGGCAAGCCTGAGTCTTCGGACGCCAGCGAGGAGGAGGACTCCTGATCGCCGGCGCCCGAGCCGCTCCCGGTTACTGCGTCCAGATGGCGTAGTTGGTGCCCGAGGTGGCCAGCGTCCAGCCCGTGCCCGGAGACCACGGGCCGTTGCCGAGCTTCATCGCCACCTTGCCCGCGGTGCCGGTGATGATCGCCGCGTACTTGGAGCTGTCCGCCGCCTGGATGCTCACCGCCGAGGTGCTGTGGATGCCCTTCGACTTGCGGATGGAGATCATCGTCTTGATGGCCGCCTGGTTCGCCGTGCCCCAGTCGAAGTAGTGCACCCAGTACACCGTCGGGATGCCCGGGTGCGTCAGGATGTACGCGTAGCCCTGGAGGATCTTGTCCCCCGGGAACGGCCAGTGGTTCTGCCCGCCGCTCGGGGTGCTCGGGCCCGTGTCGTGGTTGTCGATGAAGGTGACGGACTTGGCCGCCCACCAGCCGATGGCGCCCGCCGGAGCCCCCGCCGAGTCCTTCAGCCGCCAGAACTCGTTGTACTGCACCGCCTGCTGCAGCAGGCCCTTCGTCGTGAAGTCGAACGCGCCCGACCTGCCGCCCGTCGCGTCCAGCCAGTTCATGAGGAGCTGACGGTGCGGGTTGGGGTTGTTCAGGTCCAGGTCCGTCCACAGCTCGCCCACCGAGAAGTACGGCGCGGTGCGGCTGTTGTACGAGCCCACGTACGAGCCGTTGTAGCCCTTCACGTAGTCATACCGCCACCCGGCGAACCCGATGCTCTTCAGCTTCGTGTTCATCCAGTTGACGATGCTGTCCTGCACGTAGACCTTCGTGTGGTCGATGTCGCGCGCGGCGCTGTAGCCATCGCCCGTGTCCGTGTTGCCCGTGGCGCCCGTCCACTCGTCCCCGCGGCACACCGAGTCCGCGCCCCACGTGGGCAGGGTGAAGTCCGCCCAGTTGGCGGTACCCACGCGGTGGTTGATGACGATGTCCGCGATGGGCTTCACCCCGTTGTTGTTCAGCGCGGACAGCGCGCTCACCAGGTTCGCCTGCGTGCCGTACTTGCTGTCCAGCAGCTCCAGCCGGCGCGGCAGGTAGCCCTCGTTGGAGGCGGCGTCGCTCGGCGGCGGCAGCCACACCATGGTGAACCCGGCGTTCTTGATGTTCGCCGCGTTGTTCTGGATGACGCCCCACCACGGGTACGTCTGGTACGAGTACCAGTGGAAGCCCTGCAGCAGCACGTCCTGGCTGTTGCCGTCCAGCGTTCCCGCGCCCGCCTGCGGCGCCGTGAGCACCAGTGCCGACAGGCCCACCAGCACCAGCAGGTTCTTCATCCACTTTTTCAACATGATGGCTCCTCGGGGGATTGAACCTCCTGTGCTCAGTGCGCAGGAGGCTCACCTACGTAGCGTCGCACGATCGAAACGAGCGGGGCCAGCCCGAAGGGCTTGGGGAGGAACTCCTGGGCGGGCAGGTGCCGCCACAGCTTCGGCGGGCTGGCGCTCATGAGCACCACGGGAACGTCGCGCAGCTGCGGATCGGCCTTCATGGCCTCCAGCACGGCAGGGCCGTTGAGCACCGGCAGCATGTAGTCGAGCAGCACCAGCGCCGGGCGCTCCGCTCTCATCTTCTCCAGGGCCTGCTGGCCGTTGAGGGCCGTGGCGGTGCGATAGCCCTCGTCCTGGAGGAAGCCCTCGAGGGCTTCGACGATGCCGAACTCGTCATCGACGATGAGGATGGGCCCCATACCTACTTGCCTCGGAGCTTCGGCCGGCGCTTGCGAGGCGCGCGCTGGAGGGAGGACTCCAGGGACAGGCCCGACATCAACAGCTGGGCGTTGTCGATGGGTTCACCAATCTGAACGCCGCTGTCGTTGATGACGATCTCGCGCAGGGCGGGATCATAGCCACTGGTGCGCAGCTTCAGGATGGAGATGAAGCGCCGCAGCTCCGCGCGGACCTCCACGCTTCGGAGGAAGAAGAGGTTCTCGCAGAGCATGGAGACGCCCCGTACCGGGAGGGTCAGGTCGATGCCGAACACCGACTCCGTCTCGGCCGTGAACACCAGGGTGACGCCCCGGGCGCGGCACTCGTTGACGAGTGCGGCCATGAAGCGGGCGGCGCGATCGCGGTGGACGACGGCCTTGCTCAAGGCATCGAAGCCGTCCAGGAAGATACGGCGGACCTTGTGCTCACGGATCAGCGCGAGCAGCTCGCTCCCGATGGCATCGATGCGCTGCTCCGCGGGGGGCCGGAAGCTCAGCTCGAGGTGCCCCTTCGCGAGGAGGGGCCGCAGGTCGAGCCCCACGCCGTCGGTCTGCGCCAGCACCCGCTGCGGCGAGTCGTAGAAGGCGAAGTAGTGGCTGAGCTCGCCCCGGCGGGCGCCTTCCGCGAGGAAGTGGATGCCCATCAGGGACTTCCCGCTGCCGGACGAGCCCAGGAGCATGGTGGTGGAGCCCTGGAAGATGCCGCCGTGGAGCATGGCGTCCAGGCCGGCGATGCCAAAGCCCATGCGGCCCCCCGAGGGCGGATCCGGAAGGCCTCCTTCCTGCACCATCGCCTCGAGCCGGGGGTAAACGACGATGCCCCGGGGGGTGATGTCGAAGCTGTGCACGCCACGGTAGTGGCCGCTGCCGCGGAACTTGCGGATGGTCAGCTGGCGCGCGGACCTGACGCCGTAGGTGCGCTCACGCAAGACGATCAGGCCGTCCACCATGGTGTGCTCGGCCTTGAGGCCTAGGCCTCCGCCCGTGGTGAGCAGCAGGGTGGTGCAGCCCATCAGCCCGATGATGACCTGGAGGCCGTGGATGAACTTCTTGAAGGCGCGCTCGGTGGGCGCCAGCTCCTCGGCCGCCACCAGCCCGTCGAGGATGAGCAGCGAGGCCCGGTGCGACTTCATCTCGCGGCGGAGCAAGTCCAGCAACGCGTCCAGGCCTCCCTCCTCGAGCACGGAGTAGGCGCTCAGGTACGCCAGGGAGTCGGCGATCTGCGAGGGATCGAAGAATCCCAGGACGCGCATGTTGCCGATCATCCGCGTGTGGGACTCGGCGAGCAGGGTGACGTAGAGCGCCCGGCCGCCCTGGCGCACGTGGTGGAAGCACACCTGGTTGGCCAGGATGGTCTTCCCCGCGCCCGGCATGCCCAGCAACATGTAGACGCCGCCCTGCACGAAGCCTCCGTGCAAGAGGGTGTCGAGGCCGGGAACGCCCGTGGGGAGGCGCTCGGTTTGTAGAGGTTTGTTCTCGATCATCTGTATCGGGCAACGAGGATGCGGCGGAAGCGAGGAGGGGAGAAGCAGAAAGGCGTCCAGGGCTGGCAACTGCTTGAAGCAGGACGATCAGGGGCCCGGCGCGGGAGGCGGAGGCAGCTAAGGCGGGATAGGCGAGGCCGCTGGTTGGGGCTGGCTGGGCAGGACCGGCGGCGGAGGTTCGGATGGGTCGGCGCGGGTACCCCCATCCCACAAGGGGTGGGGGGCTGGCAGAGGGGTGGAGGGCGTGGACGCATCAGGCTCTGGCAGGGTGCCGGGCTCTGC
This sequence comes from Hyalangium minutum, assembly GCF_000737315.1. Taxonomy (GTDB): domain Bacteria; phylum Myxococcota; class Myxococcia; order Myxococcales; family Myxococcaceae; genus Hyalangium; species Hyalangium minutum. The sequence goes on along the minus strand of NZ_JMCB01000026.1, from coordinate 21,970 downwards.
CCACTCTCCGATGGAGCCTCCGTCCTCCTGGAAAGGGCCCAGGGGTTGGGTGGGTTGACCGTCGACGATGCGCCGGAGGATCTGGCCCTGAGCGCTGATGGCGTACTTCGCGCCCGAGTCAAACAACCTCCAGGAGAGACCACAGTGCTGTGGATTCTTGCGCACGTGGACAAAGATGATGGGGCCTTGGCGGAGGACTCGGTAGGAGTTGGACTCCTGGCGATTCCAACAAGATGGATCCGGGGCGCCTGGGGGAGAGAAGTCGTTGGCCGCGATCATCAGTGCGCGGAGCAGCTCGCCATCGAGCTCAACAGGCGCGGTGCTAGAGCCTACAGCGACAGCCTTCTGCGCGAAGAATGGAGGAAAAACGATGGAGGTGTCGTCCCCTGCGGGTGCCGAGAAGGGGCCTGAGATGTGATCCGCCTTGCTCCCGGCGGCAGGTTGCCAAACACCTTCGATGGGTTTGGACGGGAAGCACCCCATGCCAGCGAAGATGACCACCAGCAGCCCCTGCTTCAGTTGATCAATGGGGTTCACTCTTCGAGTCTTCCTGAGTGGGGGGCGTGGGCTCCTCGGACGGCTTCGCGTCCAGCTTGATGGGAACCTGGAGCGTGGTGCCCAGGCGGAGCAGGAGCACGTCCGGCTCGATGCCGTGCTCGCCGATGGCCTGTGCCACCTCCCGGGCGGACAGCGCGTTGCCATGGCTCCACAGCTGCTTGAGGAACGCGCCCGCCTCCGGGCTCCGCCACCACGCCGGGCCGAAGCGCGCCTTGAGCTGCCCCTGGAGCTGCCCGGCCAGGAACCACGCCCGGAAGTTGTCCGCCGACTGGAAGAAGTCCTCCTGGTCCACCTGGTAGCGCGCCTCGTCCTCCGGCTTCATCGGGATGGCGTCCGTGCGCTCCATGATGGCCTTGTAGAGCTCCTTCGCGTCCGCGCCCTCGCGGCGGTGCAGCTCCAGCTGGTACAGCAGCCGCCCGGCCGCGCGGCGGATGAGGAACAGCTTGTGCGCGCTCGAGGCCGCCAGGTACTGCGCGCGCTGGTCTCCGCTCACCCCCGCGTGCTCCTCCAGCCACACCGGATCCTCCAGTAGATCCTCCATCAGCGCCGCGTACACTTCGCCCACCGTGGGGTTGCCCAGCCGCGCCAGCTCGAAGCGCTGCTCGCGCGTGAAGCCGTAGTGCAGCGCGTGCCCCACCTCGTGCATCAGCCGCCCCTGGTGCAGCACCCCGGACGCGGGCTTCTCCGACAGCCGCACGTCCCCCGGCACCTCGATGGGCAGCGTCAGCGGGCGCGGGTTCTTGCGCGGCACGTCTCTCGCGTCGATCAGGATGTTGGGCATCTCCGTCAGATCGATGCCCAGGCCCTGCAGCGAGGCGTGCACCCGGAGCATGGACTCCTGCTTGGGAAACGCATCCTCCACCTCGCGCGCGCGGAACAGCCGGGGAATGTCCGCCCGGGTGATGTTGGCGAAGGGCATGTTCAGCTCTCGCTGGGACAGCCGCTCCATCACCGTGCGGTATGGCTCCTGGGTGGCCTGCAGGATCTCCTCCGCCAGCACGCTCAGCCGCGACAGGTCCGCCTGCCGCAGCTCCGCGCCGAAGGCCTCGTACGAGGCATAGCCCAGCTCCTTCACCAGCTCGACGGTGCGCTCCTCGCGGCGGCGCAGGGACTGGCTCAGCCGCTCGATGGCTGGCACTGCGGCGGTGTACAGGGCCTTGCGCCTCACCGCGCTCTTCTCGTTGGCCAGCAGGCGCTCCAGCTCCCGGTAGCGCACCTCGCGGCCGTCCACCGTGAAGGTGAGCGAGGCCTCCAGGTTGGCGATGGCGTCATTGGCCTCGGCCAGCTCGCGCGCCAGGTACTCGCCCGCCACGTGCGACTGGAGCGCCGTGAGCGCCCGCACCTCGCGCGCATCCGAGGTGAGCTGCCGCAGCCGATCGATCTTCCGGACATTCTCGACGGAGAAGAGCGCTTCCTTGCCCCGGTAGGTGGCGGCGATGTCCACCGGCTTGCCCTCCGTCCACAAGTCCCAGATGAGCCGGTTCTGGGTCTCCAGCAGCGCCTGGGACTGGGCGGACAGCTCCTTCACCTCGGCGGTGAGCCGCTGCGCCTCCGGGTTCACGGCCGGAGGCTGCGGGGGCAGCGCCTTGGGACAGGCGGTGAGGCTGAGGACGGCGGTGGCGAGGAGCAGGGCCCGTGGAGACATGAGGGGCGCAATGTATCCGCTTGGGGAGCCTGGGTCGCCCATGTAACTTCCGCGCGCCCATGCCTGATTCTGTTCGATGGCGAGCGGCCGCGGGCCGCCAGTCCCTCCAAGCCGCTCTCCGCCGCTTCTTCACCGGTCGTGGTTACCTGGAGGTGGAGACTCCGTTGATGGTCCCCGCGCCGGGCATGGAGCCGCACATCAACGTCTTCGAGACGCCGTTCGTCCCGGAGACGGACGTGGGCCGCCCGCGCGTGCTCTACCTGCACTCCAGCCCCGAGTACGCGATGAAGCGTCTGCTGGCGGACGGAGCCGGGCCCCTCTTCCAGCTGTGCAAGGTGTTCCGGAACGGCGAGGTGTCGGCCACGCACAACCCCGAGTTCACCCTGCTGGAGTTCTACCGGCCCCATGCGGACTATCACGCCATCATGGAGGAGCTGGAGCAGGCGCTGGCGGAGGCAGGACGCTCGGTGACGGGCGGCGAGCCCGGGGCGGACCCGGCCTTCTTCACCCGGCTGCCCTACGAGCGCATCACCGTGCGGGACGCCGTGCTGCGTGCCACCGGCGTGGACTTGCGCGCCTGCCCGGATGGGCCCTCGCTCAAGCGCGCCGCCGAGGCTGCGGGCGTGCGCACCGGGGATTCCACCCAGTTCGATGACGTCTTCTTCCACCTCTTCCTGCAGAAGGTGGAGCGCGGGCTGGGGCACGAGCGGCCCACCTTCCTCATCGAGTACCCCGCCTCCATGGCCTCCCTGTCCCGGCTGAAGCCCGGGGACCCGTCGGTGGCCGAGCGCGTGGAGCTCTACGTGAAGGGCCTGGAGCTGGCCAACGGCTTCTCCGAGCTGACGGACGCGGTGGAGCAGCGCGCGCGGCTCACGGAGGAGCAGGCGCTGCGCAAGTCCCTGGGCCGCCCCGTCTATCCGTTGGACGAGCGCTTCCTGGAGGCCGTGGGGCGCATGCCGCCCTCCGCGGGCATCGCCGTGGGGCTCGATCGCATTCTGATGCTGTTGATGGGCGTCCCCTCCATCGCGGACGTCCTGCTCTTCCCCGCTCACGAGTTCGTGTGAGCCCCTGTTTGAAAGCCCTCGGAGACACACCATGAAGAAGCCCCAGTGGCATGCATTCCAGGCGCACCCGTGGCACGGCGTGAGCCCCGGCGAGGACGCGCCGCAGACCGTCACCGCGTTCATCGAGCTCGTCCCCACGGACGCGGTGAAGTACGAGCTGGACAAGGAGACGGGCATCCTCCGGCTGGACCGGCCCCAGCAGTTCTCCAGCCAGTGCCCCACGCCCTACGGCTTCATCCCGCGGACGTTCTGCGGCCCGCAGGTGGCCAAGCGCGCTGCCGAGCGCACTGGCCACAAGGACATCCAGGGCGATGGCGACCCGATGGACATCTGCGTGCTGACGGAGAAGGTCATCACCAGCGGCAACCTGCTGGTGCGCGCGGTGCCCATCGGCGGGCTGCGGATGATCGACGGCAAGGAGGCCGACGACAAGATCATCGCCGTGCTGGAGTCGGACCTCGCGTATGGCGAGGTGCAGCACCTGGCGCAGAGCCCTCGCGCCATGGTGGACCGGCTCAAGCACTACTTCCTCACGTACAAGCAGATCCCCGGCGAGGGGAAGCGCCAGGTGGAGATCGCCGAGGTGTACGATCGGCCCGAGGCGCTCGAGGTCATCCGCCGCAGCATGAAGGACTACCAGCAGCTCTATGGGAAGGCTCCGGCGCGCGCCAAGAGCCCCAAGGGCCGCAAGCGCTGAGCACTGAAGCGCGCGGCAAGTCCTCTACCGCGGGGGTGGGGGACCGTAGCGGCCGGAGCGGTACTCGTTCATGACCCTCATGATGTCCGCTTGGGTGTCCCCGATGAACGGTCCCCAGCTCACGAGCGGCTCCCTCTGGGGCTGCCCGGCGTACAGCAGCACCCGCGCCCGGGTGGTGCCGGCTCCGGCGATGCGGAGCGAGCTGTCCCCAGGGCCCTCCGGACGATCCAGCCAACCCACCTGGCCCGGCCGCAGCGCCCGGGCGTCCGGGCCCACGGTGATCTCGCCGTCCAGCACGTAGAAGAAGCCGTTGTACGAGCGGGGCAGGTCCTGCTGAATGCTTGCACCCGGCTCGAGCAGGAACTCGGCGAAGGTGACCGGCACATAGTTCTTCGTCGGTGACCGCACCGGCCCCGAGCTGCCGCTGTAGAGCCGCACCTCCACCCCCGGCTCGCGCCGGACTGGAAGCTCCGCGTAGGGGATGTCCTGGTAGCTCGGGGGAGCCCAGCGCTGCGCCTTGGGCAGCGTCAGCCACAGTTGGAGGACCCGGGCCTGGGCAATCCCGCCATCCAGTCCTTCGCCGTGGATGACCCCGCTTCCCGCCGTCATCCACTGCACGTCGCGCTCGGCCAACTTGCCGCTGTCGTGGACCAGCCCGCCCTTCACCATCAGCGTGACCGTCTCGAAGCCAGCGTGAGGGTGAGGCCCGGCCACGGGCTTGCCGTCGATCCGGTCATCCATCAACAAGATGAACGGATCGGACAAGGCGTAGTTCTCCGGGGAGATGATCGGCACCACTGTGTGCGCGGGCCCGAACTGCCCCGGCATGGGAGCGGGAAGGTCGATGACCCGTCCCAGACGGCGTTCCACACTGTCTCGTTGTTGAGTCATGGCCCGAAAATACGCGGGCTTCCGTGGACGCGCCATGTCACCCCGTCCAAAAGAATTGGCAGGGCGTCCGAGGCGTGAGGACGGTCTGCCTCGTCGCCAAAGGTAGGAGCAGACATGCCAGCCACGCCTCAATCACACACTTACCTCTGTCTGAATCCCTGCCATGACGTGCTGCACTACGGGTTTAAAGCTATACATAAAAAGTGAAGGCTTGCTCTAATGCCGCCGGGCCGCGAGGCCCTCTCTGCTCATTCCTGGGCAGGGATTCCCCTGTGGAAAGGCATGACGATCATGGACTTCCTCTTCGAGCCAGATCATCGCAGGATCGTCACAAGGCATCCGAACCCTCAACCCCCGAATCCCAAAAGCAAACGCCAGGGATTGCCTGCGTGGGTGGTATGCAGCGCCCTCTTGGGAACGCTGGCAGCCTGCGGCCCCACCGGCCCGGCGGAGCCCGAAGGCGTGCAGGGGAGCCTGAAGACACAGGCTTCGGCGCTGGGGTTCCAGATATCGCCCGAGTCCCCGCTGAACCCCGCGGCGGTGGCCATTGCGGAACACGACACCACGGTGGTGGCGGCAGGCAATGGCATCTACCTCGCCGTGTGGGTGGAGGGCTCCTCCGCGGCCAACAGCCTGGACGTCCTGGGCGTGCGTGTGAGGGCCTCGGATGGAGTGCGGCTGGATGCCACGCCCATCTTCATTGGCTCGGGGAGCACCACGCAGTACCGGCCCGCCGTGGCTTTCGACGGCGACAACTTCCTGGTGGTGTGGGAGCAGATCAGCAGCTACCCGCTCGTCTACGGCGCTCGGGTGAGGGCCTCGGATGGCGCGGTGCTCGACTCCACGCCCTTCCTCATCAGCCGCACCAACTCCGGGGGCTTGCCGCTTCCTCAGTTCACCCCGGCGGTGGCCTTCGATGGGACGAACTACCTGGTGACCTGGGCGGGCTACTTCTGGGAGGGCAACTCCGTCTCCCAGGGCATCCTGGGGATCCGCGTGCGTCCCTCGGACGGGACGTGCATCGAGGGCAATAGCTTCGTCATCTCCCGAGGCGAGGCGTCCTCTCCACAGGTCGCCTATGCGGATGCGGACGGAGTCTATTTTGTGGCCTGGAACCGGCAGGGAATCCAGGCCGCCCGCGTCCATGCCCCGACCGGGCAGGTGATGGACCCCGTTGTTCCTCTCTCCGTGGCGGCCTCCGGCGCTGGGCGCCCCGCGGTGGCCGGTGGCAGTGGAACCACCCTCCTGGTGAGCTGGAAGGCCTCGGATAACACGCTCTCGGCCCAGGAATGGAATGCCGTGAGCGGCAGCGTGGTTCGCTCCTGGACCGGCCTTGGAGGGACGACCGCCCTGAGTGCCCCCGCGGTGGCCCATGACGGAAGCAACTACTGGCTGGGCTGGCAGGGCCAGCGCAATGGGGTACGCCAGGCCATCGTCCAGCGGTTGTCCTCAGGGGCCTCAGTCCCCGATGACGCGGAGCTCGTGCTCGGTCCGGTGACGGTCTCCTCCGCCATCCAGAACCTTCCTGGAAGCCTCGCCTCGGTGGGCACAGGCCGCCTCCTGATGACCTACACGGCACACGACACGGCAGCGTCCAAGTCGCGTGGCCAGCTGCGGCAGGTGACGGAGGAGGGGACGTTCGTCTCGAAGGAACTCGCGGTCAAGCCGCCCACATCGGTGCTCCCCTATGATGCGCCCGTTGGGTCCGCGGCTGCGGCCGGCCCCGACATCTCCCTGGTGGTCTGGTCGGAGGTCGTCGGGAGCCGCCCTGACATCTTGGGAGTTCGCGTGAGGAACTCGGATGGCGCGAGGCTGGATGCCACCCCCTTGCGGATCGGCACGGTGGAGTCGAGCGCGGATGTCTATCCCGCGGTGGCTTTTGACGGCACGAACTTCCTGGTGGTGTGGTCACAGATCGGCGGCTACCCACTCATCTACGGTGCCCGCGTGAGGGCCTCGGACGGGGCGGTGCTCGACTCCACGCCCTTCCTCATCAGCAACACGAACTCCAATGGCCAGGGTCTGCCTCAGTGGAATCCCGCGGTGGCCTTCGATGGGACGAACTACCTGGTGACGTGGGATGGTTGGTATTACGAGAACGGGTACTTCACCGGCATCCAGATGATGCGTGTCCGTCCGGATGGGACCCTCGTGGATCCCAACAGCCGCATCATCGCTCGGGACGGCTTCCAGGCCCGGGTGGCCGGTTCCAACGGCACCTTCCTGGTGAGCTGGCAGAGAAATCAGGATGTCGAGGCGGCCCGCATCAGCGGCGCTTCGGGACAGGTGCTCGACACCTCGCCCATCTCCCTGGCGGCCACTTCGGGCGCGGAGGGCTACCCGGCCGTGGCGGCTCGCAGCGGCGAGTTCCTGGTGACCTGGATGGCCCCCGACACCTCCCTCTGGGCGCGGCGGATCAGCGCCTCGGACGGTGTGAAGCTGGGGACCGCGGACATCGCCATCGGCGCCTCCGCCTTGAGTGCCCCCGAGGCCACCTTCGACGGGCAGGACTACCGGGTGGCATGGGCGGCCACTCGTGGCGGTGCGAAGGTCTTGCTCGGCACGCGGGTGTCCAAGCAGGGCGTGCTCGAGGCGGATGCGGAGCGGGTGCTCTCCGTGCTTCGGACCCACCCCTACAACCGGCCCGGAATCGCCGCCTGGGGCCGTGGGCACTTCCTGGCCTCCTATGAGCAGCTCACTGCCTCCCCGAACAGCGGGCCCCGTATCTACTTGCGGCTCGTGAGCGATGTCCGGCCCCCGGAGAGCTGCGAGGGGCAGCCCCAGCTCGTGCTCAACTCTTCACCGGTGACCACGGTGGAGTGCGGTGCGGGCCGCTACGGGGATCCGGGCGCCCAGGCGTTCGACGCATGCGGCAACGCGCTGGATGTCCACGCGTACAACACGGGGACAGACTCGTCCGGGCCCGGCCCCAACACGGCCTTCGAGGGCTCCTACACGGTCTCGTACTCCGCGTGGGACGCCTCGGGGCGCACGGTGTCCGCGCTCCGCACGGTGAACGTGGACGATCGCACGGCTCCTGCGCTGCAGCTCATCGGGCCCGCGTTCATGACGCACACCTGTGGCAGCCCGTGGGTGGACCCGGGCGTGCAGGCCACGGACGCGTGCTACGGGGACGTGTCGCCCCAGGTCTGGCACTCGGGTGAGGTGAACGGCTGGGCGCCGGGCACGTACACGGTGACGTACTCGCTGACGGACAGCGGCGGCAACAGCGCCACGCCCGTGACGCGCACCGTGCAAGTCGCCAACTGCCCCTGGTAGTCCGGCGGCCGGTCTGAAGGCTCTCGGTGGCACCGATTCGCCACCGAGAGCCCCCTGCTGCCGCTCAGACCGCCGGTCAAGCGCTGGCGCCGCCCGCGAGCTTCGACTTGGCCACGAAGTGCGAGAACGCGCCCAGGAACTCCTCCATGGACACCGTTCCGCTCTTGTCGAGGTCGCACATCTGCAAGAACGCGTCGATCTCCTCGTCGTGGTAGCCCTTCTCGCGGAACTTGCCCATCACCTCCGGCACGTCCAGGACGCCGTCCTTGTTCGTGTCGATCTCATTGAAGATCTGGAGCATCGAGTCCCGCATCATCGACTTCAGGATCGCGTCGCGGAGCTCGAACTCCAGCACGTCCAGGAAGTTTCCTTCGGGGGTCGACAGGAGCCACGGGGCCATCGTCGTGGACCGGAGCACTGTCACCGTGGAGCCCGGCGACGCCGCGACACCGAGGCGCTTCTTGTAGTCCTCGATGAACGTCTTCCCGTAGTGCTCCTCGCTGAAGTCGGTCGTGCTCACGATCATCCCGTAGCCGTAGATCTCGTCCCCGGGATCGATGCTCAGCAGATCATAGATGGCCCGGTTCAGCCGGTTGGCCAGCTCCAGATCCGTGTTGAGCGAGCCGTCCGGGTTCCTGAAGTTCACGGCGTAGGTCAGGATGTTCTGATCGGGCCCGAGCTCGGGCAGGAGCGCCATGGCCTCGGGATCCGACAGGAGCTCCTCTTCGCTCCTCCGGTGGATGCGCTCGCGGATGAACTGCACATCGGCCTCGACGTCGCCGCCAGCGATCTCCGCCTGGAGCCGAGGGACCGGGACAATCACGAACCGGTCCTCTGGCCCAGCCATGCACAGGAGCCGCGCGTAGAAGCGCTTGCAGTTGAACAGCGCCCTCCTGTGGATCTGCCCGTAGCCGCTCCGCGTGGGCCGAATCACTTTGTGGCTCAGGTACACCGCCGCCACCGCGGCCCCCGGCTTCGAGCCCTCCAGTCCGTAGATGCCCACCGCGGGCTCCTCGTCGCCGTGGACGATATAGGGCGCCTTGAACGTCACCATGTCGCGCATGGCCCCGTTCCGGTAGCAGAGCGCCCCTGCCGGGTACGGGATGTAGCCCGACTTATGCGGATCCACCGTGATGGAGTCGGCCCTGGAGAGCGCCGAGAGCTGGGCCGTCACGTACCCGCTCATCCCCACCTCGGGCGGCGGGTCATGCGGTGTCTCCTTCTTGCGCGGACCCTCATCGGGGCGCAGCACGGAGGCGAAATACCCGCCCCAGGCGCCGTCCGCGTGGACCGTGAACGACAGCCCGCTCTTCTGCAGGGCGTGGCGCAGCTCGAGGATCCCCTTCAGCGGATCCACCGCGCTCTCTTCCGTGCTCCCAATCACACCGACCACCGTGTAGACCGGCCTCCGCGCCACGAGGCACTCTCTCAAGATGCGCTCGAGCTCCGGGAGGCTCATCCGCGCGTCGCGATCCACGGGCACGTCAATCACGTTCGCCGAGCCGAGGCCGAGGACCGCCGCCGCCTTGGGGAACGAGTAGTGCTTCGTCGCGGGGACCAGCACCACCGGAGAGGTCTTCACATCCCCCAGGTAGCGCCTCGAGAACTCGAGGACGCCGAGGTGCTGGACCGAGTGCTTCGACAGGGCCGCGGTGATGGTGTCGCCCGAGATTCCGTGCTCGGCCGTCAAGCGCCCGGGTAGGGCGAGGATGTCATCGACCTTGAGGTTGAGGAGTGACCACGTGTCGAGCGATGACAGCGGCTCGGTCTTCCCCTCGCACGTGGTGACGGTGAACGCGCGCGCCGCCGCGAGGGAGGGCTCGGCCTTGAGGGCCTCGCGCAGCGCGAGGGGATAGAGCTTGAGGTTCCGGGCGGACCAGATGGCCTCGATGTTCGCGATGGTGCCACCGCAGGTGATGTGCCCCCAGGGCCGGATGGCTCCCTTGGAGATGGCGTCCTCGTCGGGGATGCTGTAGCCGAGCATCCGGCACAGATCGTCTCCCACGATCATCTCGAGCATCGTGGTGGCGGTAGACCCCTCGAACGCGACGTTGTTGGGGTTGTAGAGCATGGCCGCGAAGTAACCGAGCACGCTGGGGAGCGTGGTGTCCCAGTTCATGTGGCCTTGGTACCGGCCGCTGAAGAAGGGGACGGACTTCTTGAGGAACGACAGGAGCGAGCGGAAGTTGTCCTTCAGCGAGTCCATCGCGTGGAGGTACGCCGGGTGCCGCTTGGATTGCTCGGTGATGTGCGTGGGATCCTGCGGGTGGAAGTTCCGCCGCCAGAAGGCGTGATCGCGGATGGCCTCGACCACCAGCCGCTCGAGCTCCTCGACGTTCTCGGCCTTGGTGCCCAGGAACCAAGCCTCGGGTGAGTGGGTGCCGGCCCCCTTGAGGAAGGGCCTCTCACCGAACTGGAAGGCGCGCTTCACACTGGACCCACCACTGCGGGAATTGGCGTTCGTCATGACTCCTCTTTCTTCACAAGGCTCTGCGCCGTGAGGGCGCGAGCGTAGGGAGGAGGCTTCGACGCGGTCAACGCATCCCGGATCCGGTATGGGCCGGAGCGCCGTAGTGGCTGGCTCGGGCGGAGGCTCGGCCTTCTGGAGGGAGCTTCACCTCGAACAGGTAGTCGTAATCCGCGTCGGACAGCTCGGGCACGGGCCGAGGGGCGCCCAGCGCGTCGATCAAGGAGAGCAGGGTGTTGGCGTGCCCCACGACCACGACCGTTTGGCCACGGTGCTGCTTGCGCAGACGCTGGACCCACAGGGCGGGCTGCTTGGCGTCATAGACTTGCGGCTCGAGCTTCCGGCTGGCCGCCAGCGGAGCGAGGGTGGCCCGGGTGCGGGCCGTGTCCGTGGTGTACAGGGCGGAGATGGGAGACTTCCGCAGCGTGTCGCGCAACGCCTGGGCGCGCTGCTGGCCCTCCGGGGTGAGGCCGGGATCGGCCAGGCCGGGCGTGAGGTCCTTCTCTGCGTGGCGCACGATGATGACCGTCGTGACCGCAGTGGATTCAGGTCCAGGCGCGCTGCTCGCGGCGCAGCCCGTGAGTACTCCGAGGAGGAACGCCAACACTCGAAACCGTGAGCGGAAGTCGGACATGGCCGCGGAGTATAGACGCGGATGCCATGGGCTCTTCCTGAACCATGGACCGTGAGTCCTCGCTCACGTCTGCTACTGTGGGGGCCTACCCATGAGGTTACCCCTGCGTGTTCCGACCCAATACCTTGGCTGTTGCGCTCGCCACGTGGCTGGCTGCCCTTGCCGCATCTGCCCAGACGGCGCTTGTGGGGCGCTCCGCTCCGCGCTCCGTCGTGCTCACGGGGCAGGCGAGCGAGTCACCGTTGATCTTCCTGGCGCCCGGCACCGTGACGGTGCTCCTCCTCGACGCGCCCCTGGTGCGGGAGGCGGTCGAGGTAGAAGGCCGGGCCCGCTTCGCGGTGGTGGATGTGGGGGATCGCACGGTCACGCTCTCTCCCGCCGTGGCGCTGGGGCCCTCGGAGCGGCTGGCGCTGCGCCTCACCTACCGCGAGGGGTTTCCTGCCAGCGCCGTGCTTCTGCTCACCGGGCAGCCGGGAGGGGCAGATGAGGTGGTCAACGTTCTTCGTCCGCAGCAGCCCGGCGAGGCGTGCCGCGTGGAGCTGTCCGCTCTGCACGAGCGGTGCGAGGCGCAGCGCCAGGAACTGGAGGCGTTGAAGGCACGGCCCGCCACGCTCAGCCCGGCCGCCTTTATGCTCGCAGGGGTCGTCGACGAGGGCGGCATTCGAGGACTGGACTTGAGTGCTGCGTGCTTCAAAGCCAGCGGTTCGTTTCGTGCCTCAGGGTGCAACGCGTTTGGGGCGGCCACCTGGACCGTGGCTGCCATCTATGTGAGCAACCTTGCCGGAGAGCCGTGGGCGCCTGCGTGGGCGGAGGTGACGCCTTCAGCAGGCGGGGCTCCGCGACGCGCTCGCGCGGTGCTCTCAGGCCAGGCCGTGATTCCCCCAGGGGCCTCCTCCCCAGTGGCCATCGAGGTGGAGATGCCCGAGAGGCAGCCTCCAGCACGGCTGACGGAGCCGCACACCCTGCGGGTGTGCAACGGTGACGGGAGCCGCTGTCTGTCCATTCCCAATGTGAAGCTGTAACAACAGGCGGGAGGTACGCGGCATGGTGGCGTCAGTGGATCCTTTGAACCTCCAGCCGGGCCAGATGGTGGATGTCTGGCGCATCGTCCGGTGCATCGGCAGAGGTGGCTACGCGGTTGTCTACGAGGTGGAGAAGGACGGACAGCGGTATGCGCTGAAGGTGGCCTGTCAGACCGAGCGGAGCCAGGACCCTCGGCAGACGGACGCACGCGCCCGCCGGGAGGTGGCCTGCCTGCAGCAGCTCCAACACCGCCACATCATCCGCATGTGGGCACATGGGCGCTGGCCCGACTCGCGCTCGGGCGTTCTCTACATCGTCCTGGACTTCGTGGACGGTTGCACGCTGGCGCAGTGGGTGGAACGGACCCATCCGACGCCGCATGAAGTGGTGGTGTTGTTCCTCAAGCTGTTCGACGCGCTGGAGCACATCCACTCGCGCAACATGTTTCATCGCGACTTGAGTCTGCGGAACATCCTGGTCACCCGGGAAGGCGAGCCGGTCATCATCGACTTTGGCGCGGCCGACTACGCCACCGCCGACGAGCTGACGGACGGACCGCTGCCCCCGGGGACACCCCGCATCCGCAGCCCGGAGGCTCAACGCTTCTGGAGGGCCCACCAGCTCGACCCGCAGGCCCGTTACACCTTCAAGGCCACGGACGACATCTTCGCGCTGGGGGCTGATCTCTATGACGTGCTCACCGACCCGTTGCCCACGCGCGGCGAGCGGAGGCCGCCGCTGGGGCACGCGGTGATGGAGCCTCCCACCCCTCATCAGGCCACTCAGGGAAGAGTTCCGCAGGAGCTGAGCCGCTATGCGATGACGCTCATCCACCGCGATCCCGAGGAGCGGCCCCAGACGGCGAAGGACGCGCGGCGCCCGCTGGAGGAATTCGCGCGTTTCACGGGAGAGGACTGGCGGGGCACGCCCGTTCACCCCATCGCCTCGCAACTGCCGCCCGAACCTTCCGAAGCGGCGGCCGCGCCCGTCGAGGAGGCTCCGCTCCCCTTGCGCCGGCCATGGCGGCGGCCTGTCATCGCCGGGGGGCTGGCCCTGGGGATCCTGGCAGCCGCTGTCACCGTCCTGCTGCACACGCCCGCCACGCCCCCTCCGCCTGCAGCCCCTGCAGGGGCCGAAAAGCCGACAAGCCGCCCCGCGCCGTTACCCTTGTTGCTCCCTACCCAGCAGGAGGCTCACCCTTCCGTGAAGCAACCCGACAATTCCCCCACGCTCACCCGCGGCGCTCCCCCTCCGCCACAGACCCAGAAGCCTCAACCCCGGTCCAGGCTCTCGAAGCTGGAGCGGTGCGCGCTCCTCGTGGCCTCTGCCGCATGGCTTCAAGCGGGCTGCTCCGGTGTCCAGACACGCCCAGAGCCTGGGGACTGCCCTGAGGAAGCCATCCGGGCGATGAAGGCGCTCGGGTGGGTACTCGATATCGACTACAAAACCCCCACCGTCATGATCGACGTGACCCGGCCGCACCCTAAAAAGGTGGGCATCGCGCAGACCGAGGAGAACGCCGTCATGGAGGTCAAGGATGGCCCCGTGACAGGGTCTCTGGTGTTTCCCTTCGGAAAAGCGCCGGAGGACATGCGGTTGGACGGGCACCTGTGGACGACAGGGGACCGCGTCTACGGTCACTATGTCCGTGCCCACCTTCCTGATGGGAGCACCGTTCCCGTCTGCATCGAGTTGCGTAGTGGCTTCGAGGTGGGCTTGGAGAAGAATCCGGGCTCGAAGCCCGGCCATGCCATCATCGATAAAGTGGTCGATGCCCGGGCCGTGACGAGGTGGCGCTGAGCCTGGTGGACGCCGCGTCCTACCTGCTGCGTCGTTCTCTTTTGACAGCACATGCTGGGTCGTGTTCGTGTCCGCGGGGCGGTGCCGCTTGGGCGCCGCGCGGAGGCAGTTGCGCATGGCCAGGTCTCTTCAAAGCTGGAGCATCCCGGGCGTCATCCTCTTCTCCCAGGGGGAGCTGTCGTATGAGGTGGATCTGTCTCGGCCGCTGGCCCAGGACCTGGCGCAGTCGAGGGTTGGAGAGCGGTGCATCCCCGCCTGGGAGCGCACGGAGAAGAAGCGCCTGCGCGAGGTCCTCGTCCGCACCTTGCCCGCGGCTTCCGGCCTGGACGAAGTGCAGTTCCGGATGCGCGCGCGGCTCCGCGAGGAAGCGCGGCTGGCCACCTTCCTGCGTCATCCGAAGATCGCCCGCACCTTCGGGCCCTATGAGATCCAGGGTGTCCTCTACGTCGTGACCGAGCGGGTGGCGGGGGCCTCGCTCAACACGCTGATCAACCAGTCGATGATGCGCGAGGTCGTCTTGTCCCCGGCATTCTGTCTGTACGTGGGGGCCGAGGCGGCCAGCGCTCTCCACCATGCGCATACGTGCACGGATGAGACAGGTGCGCCGCTGGGCATCGTTCATCGGGACGTGAACCCGGCGCGAATCTTCCTGGGCCCCGAGGGCGGGGTGCTGCTGACGGACTTCGCTCGTGCGCGTTCCTTGCTGCCGGGGCGGGTGGCCACCACGCTCCCGCGTCCGCAGGGGGACGTGTTCTATTGCTCACCCGAGGCGCTGCTCGGCGAGGAGCAGGATGCGCGCTCGGATTTGTTTTCGCTGGGGCTGGTGCTGCTGGAGCTGGCCACCTGGCATCATGTGTACAACCTGGGCCACCTGCGGCCCTCGGAGCTGGAGGCGGCGTTGCCGCCCCAGGTGAAGAGGCGGGTGCTGGAGGCCTCCTTCATGGCCACGCGGGCAGAGCTGCCGGAGCATGCGGAGGACTGCATCCTGCGGGCGGCCGCGTTGACGCGGCGGGATGTGGAGGAAATCACCCAGCGGCTGGCCGAGCCGCTGCGCTCCATTCTCCGCCGGTTGCTCCAGCGGCAGCCGGAGGAGCGCTATCCGTCGGCGGCAGCCGTGGAGGCGGATCTTCGGGCGGGCCTCGAAGGGCTGGGCGTTCCCTATGGAGCGCAGGAGGCCCTGGAGGAGGTGCTCGAATCGCTCACGGATGTTGGCGTGCCCGCCCGTCGCGCCGAACAGGCCCGCGGGTGACGAGCCTGCCAGTCCATCAAATCAACACGCGCAACCTGGACCCTTGCGACACGTCTTGCTGCAGGAGATGCAGGAGTCCCCGCACGGACACCCCGTCCTGCACACCTTGCAGCAACTGCGGGCCGGGGCGTAGCTGGGCGTTGGAGGAGGGGAGTACTCCTCGCGCGCAGGAGTGGCCGCTGGAGGCGGCAGCGCCGCTGGGCGGGTCGCGGAGGATGATGCCGACCCAGAGGTGGGCGCTGCCTTCTTTGCGGTGGGCTTGGCGGCTGCCGCCTTTTTCTTCACGGCAGGCTGCGGCGCTGTTTGCGGCACCGGAGCTGGCGCGGTCACCGCAGGTGTGGGCGGAGGAGCCTGCTGTGCGCGCGATGAGGATGAGGAAGGAGTGAAGACGCTGTAAGCACAGCAGCTTCCGATGAGAGCAAGCGGGACGAACCATTGAGCGAAAGACCCGCTGCTCTTCTTTCCCGTGTTCGGTGGCTGCGCCATCCCCTCAGGCTACCGGACCGTGCGAGGAACCTGCGATGCCCCTTGGGGCAGGGTGTCATTCAGCGCTCGGTATAGACGGCCGCCCCTTCTCTCGGACACGTCTCCGCTGATCCTTCCACATATGAAGCGCAAGGGCTCAGCCGGGTGCTAGGCAGTTCGGAGACCGTAGAGTGCACGCAGCTCTGTAAGAACTCGAGCGCCAAGCTGCTGCGCAGCAGCTCGGCCCAATCCAGTCGCGCCATGCGCTCCTTCTTCGTTTCCGCCTTCGCTGCTGCCTCGGGCGGTGCGCTCGCCTCTTGTTCTTTCGGCTCGCCTCCGCCATGGGGAGCGGCGGGTTCGATTCCCGCCTCCACCCCTTTTTTACCTCGGTGTTACGGATGGCTAGCGGCATCCTCCATCCATGTTGCACGTATGTCGCACGCGGACGCAGCGGGCCGGTCGAGCACCCTGACCGCATCTCTGCACGTGTCCGGGCCTGAGGTGAGCGTAGCGCTCGGCCATTTCGATGGTGACGTGTCCCATCAACTCCTGAATGGCCCTGCCGACAAGCAGGGGGAACTGGTGCAACACGCTGGCGAACTCCGCGCGCGGCTCCTGGCCCATTCTTCCCACGTGTTCACGGGTGAGGGCCGCGCGAGAGTCTCGGACAAACTGGGATCGGCGGTGAGTCTGGCCGGGTGCCTTACCAACACGGTGATGATTAGCCTGCTTGAAGACAAGGCTGCCATGACGGCAGAGGAACAGGCGCGCTACGCCGACGACCTGAATATTGCTGAGCTTGCTCGAGCCAACGTAGCGCGGAAGTCACTGTCCATGGACCGGCGGAGCCTATCTGCGAGCGATTTTGAGAATGACTTGGACCTCTCTCGTGGCTATGGTCCGGTTCACCTTCAGTGAAGGCAGTCATGATCCTTGGCACTCACACCAAAGAACTGCCGCAAGCGTGCGGAAGACATTTGTGAAGTCTCACTCATGAGAGATGAAATGAAGATCAAAACGACTCTGGCTGCTGCCATGTTGATGACCGTGCTCGCGGCGAGCGAGGCCTGGGCGGACCCGTGCACGCTCACCGTCAATCAGTCCAGTTCGGCTTACATCTATGTCGGGCAGTCCTTCACCTACGAGGTGAACGTCCCCTACCCCCCCGGCCCCTATGCGGGGCCGATGGTGCCGTATTATCATAGTTTTTTCTCGATCGTGTTCTACGGCACCAAGAATGGAGTCGAAGATATCCCGGGCGGTGAGACCTACCCCGCGCCTCTCTCCGGATTTGGGACTACGGTGCTGACCGGGTATGGGAATCCAGGCGGCTACAGCGGGAACTACCAGCGATATGCCAAAGTCATCAACAATGTGAACGGAAACTTGATCTGCTGGACCAACGTCGTCTGGGTCTATCTGCAATAACGCTACTGGCCGCTGCGGCGCGTTCACACACTCGCGCCGCAGCGTGAGCCGGGTCGGTCAGGATGTGCCGGTAGATAACGCCCGCGGCCATGACTTCGATCCGCGGGCGGCTCATCAGCCTGTCCCGTGGATTGGGGCGCGCTCAGTGGTAGTCCCGCCAGGAGAGCGCTCTGGCCTACCGCATCCAGCAAGCCGCCGCGAGGCCCAGCGCTTGCCACGAGCGCCAGCGCTCACCACGTCCGCCATGTCGCACGTATGTCGCAGGAGCCTGCGGAACGGGCTGGAACAGGACGGGACGAAACGGGACGCGACGGGATACCCATTCCCAAGCATTCCGAGCGGTTGCGAGGTAAGGGCGCGATTCTGCTAGAGGTTTCGCACTGCCCGGCGCGGGTTCGATTGCCGCCGCTTCCAAGCAGAGCAACCCGCCGCTTTCAAGGCGCCACCCTCTGAGAACGGGACTGCGCCCGCATTTTCGGGACCAAATCCGGTTTTTGGGACCCAAAAAGGACCAAACCGGAGACGGAAACGACATGAGCAAGACGTGGATCGGCAAGTGGAAGCGTATGCTGGCCCCGCCGGCCGCACCCAGCCCACCGTGAGGGGTTCCGTTGCAAGCGCTCCCGTACTGTGCGTAAAATTTAACAATGTCGCCTGCTCGCTCAGTTTTCCGCCTCTTCAGCTTGACATTTGTCTTCACCGCGATACTCGGCTCCACCGGATGCCACGAGGACCCCCCTCCGTTCGATGGCAACGGGAAAGCGGTCTGTGGCGACGGGTCTACCGATTCCCCGGAGTCTTGTGACGATGGGAACACGGCCGGCGGAGATGGTTGCTCGAATAAGTGCCTGACCGAGAGTGGCTGGAAGTGCTCTCAAGAGCCCAGCGTCTGCACGAACGTCGACGACTGTGCCGCCCAGCCTTGCCTCAATGGCGGATCCTGTACGGACGGCGTCAATGGCTACACCTGTCAATGTGCAACGGGTTATTCGGGAACGAATTGCGAATCCAACATCGATGACTGCGCCGCCCAGCCGTGCCTCAACGGCGGAACCTGCGCGGACGGCGTGAACAGCTACACGTGCCAGTGCGCCCCCGGTTACTCCGGCGCTACCTGCGAAACCAACGTCAACGAGTGCGAGTCCAATCCGTGCCTCAACGGCGGGACGTGCACGGACGGCGTGAATGGCTACACGTGCGCATGCACCCCCGGCTATTCGGGCGCGACCTGTGCCACGGACGTCAATGAGTGCCAGCCCAACCCTTGCCTCAATGGCGGAACGTGCACGGACGGCGTGAACAGCTACACGTGCCAATGCGCCCCCGGTTATTCAGGCCCTGGCTGCGCTACCAACATCAATGAGTGCTCACCCAATCCTTGCCTCAATGGCGGAACGTGCACGGACGGCGTGAACAGCTACACGTGCCAGTGCGCCCCCGGTTACTCGGGCACCACCTGCGCCACCAACATCAACGAGTGCTCGCCCAATCCGTGCCTCAACGGCGGGACGTGCACGGACGGCGTGAACAGCTACACGTGCGCATGCGCTCCCGGTTACTCCGGCGCCACCTGTGCCACCAACATCAACGAGTGCTCACCCAATCCTTGCCTCAACGGCGGAACGTGCACGGACGGCGTGAACAGCTACACGTGCGCATGCGCTCCCGGTTACTCCGGCGCCACCTGCGCCACCAACATCGACGAGTGCTCGCCCAATCCTTGCCTCAACGGTGGAACGTGCACGGATGGTGTGAACAGCTACACGTGCGCATGCGCTCCCGGTTACTCGGGTGCCACCTGCGCCACCAACATCGACGAGTGCTCGCCCAATCCTTGCCTCAATGGCGGAACGTGCACGGACGGCGTGAACAGCTTCACGTGCGCATGCGCCCCTACCTACGAAGGGGCCACGTGTCAGAGCTGCAGCGGGACGCTCGCGGACTGCAACGGACTTGTCTCCGACGGCTGCGAAGTCAACCTGCAGAGCGACGCCGCGCACTGCAATGTTTGCAGCAACGCTTGTGATATGGGTCAGATCTGCTCGAATGCAGCGTGTCAGACTCCGCCCTCAGGCCAGGTGCCCGGAACGCCCATCAACTTCCCCGCACCGCACAATCCGCTCGCTCCAGCAGTCGCGGACGTGAACAACGACGGGAAGCTCGACATCCTGGTCGCCAATGCCGAATCCGGCTCGGCCGCGACCCCCTCCGGATCGCTCTCCGTGTTTTTCGGCAATCGCGACGCCACCGTCCAGGCCGAGCATTACTACACCGGCGCTCCGCTCTCGAGTAATGCCGTCGTGGCGGCCGATGTGGACGGCGACGGGTGGCTCGATGCCGTCACGGTCGACGGCCAGACCAACCTGTCGTCGACGAACGGGAGCATCAGCGTTTATCTCAATCGCGGCGCGAGTGCCCCTGGACTGTTCGGGACGCTCACGAGCTTCACCACCGGCGCTCCAGGATCCGTTCACCTGTGCGCGGGAGATTTCAACGGGGATGGGGCTGTCGACATCGCGACGACCAGCGTGACGACAAGCAACGTGAGCATCCTGTTGAATGACGGCGATGGTCATTTCAGCGTGTCCTCGCCGCTCATCGCCATCCCCTCCACGGGCGGCGTGCAGTCAACCATCGCTTGCCGAGACCTGAATGGTGACGGCGATCCCGACATTGTCGTGACGAGTCCCTCCTCGGCGCGTCTCAACCTCCTCATCAATCAAGGCAATGCTTCGTTCGCGGCCCCTGTTTCCTATACCAATAGCCGAAATGGCCAGACGGCTGGCATTGCCTTTGGCGACGCTGACGGAGACGGGAATCTCGACATCCTCTCGAATGGTGCGGCTGGAGCGTACCTGTACGTCTTCAAAGGCGCTGGCAACGGGACCGTGGCATCCGGTGTGGACTCGGCTACAGGAGCCTCGGCCGTCGCCAACTCGGCCTTGGGCGTCGTCGCCAGTGACTTCAATGGCGATGGGAAGCTGGATGCGTACATCCTGGTCACCGCGACGACGGGTGGCGTTCGTCCCATGACGGGCAGCGGCACGGGAACGTTCACCTCCGGGACGCTCGTCACGACGGGCAGTTCCCCCGGTCTCAACGCGATTGCCATTGCCGACATGAATGCTGACGGCTACGTCGATCTCATCTTGACCAACAAGGGTTCCTCGACCCTGACCATCGTCCCCAACGGCCTCTGACGCTCTCGTCCGGCAATCGGCTGCGGCGCTTCTTGCTGCACCCGCTGGTGCGGCTCGGGATCTCACTCCTGGCCGCGCTCGCGCTGGTGCTGCTGCTGTCCATCGCCACTGCGGGGGTGACGATGCCGATGGGGGGCCTGGGCCGTCAGCTCCTCAACTCGCTGCTGACCTGCGTGGCGGCCCTCGCGGCGATGCTGGGCGTGGGCCGCTACCTGGAGCGCCAGGGGCCTGCGCGGCTGGGGCTTGGGCTCCAGGGTGCGGGGCGTCACGCGGCCTGGGGCCTGGGACTGGGGACCGGGTTGATGGGCGCGGTGGCCGCGGTGCTCACGGTTCCCGGGTGGATCCACTGGAGCGCGGGCCCTCCGGGCACGGTGCTCCAGCATGGGCGCGAGATGCTCCTGTGGCTGGCGATCTTCCTCTTCGCGGGCATCTTCGAGGAGGTGATCTTCCGGGGCATTTTCTTCCGGCTGCTCGAGGAGTGGCTGGGCTCGGGCGTGGCTCTCCTCGTGAGCGGTGCGCTGTTTGGGTTCGTTCACATGAACAACGAGCACGGCTCCGTTGTGAGTGCCATGGCCATCGCGGTGGAGGCGGGGCTGCTGTTGGGCGCCTGCTACATGCTCACCCGCTCGCTGTGGTTCCCCATTGGGGTGCACATCGCGTGGAACTGCACGCAAGGCGTGGTGTTCGGGCTGGCGGTCTCCGGGGGCGCCGTGCACGGCGTCTTCGAGGGCCGCGCGGTGGGGCCCGAGGTCTGGACGGGCGGAGCTTTCGGACCGGAGGCCGGTGCCGTGTCGATCGTGCTCTCCACGCTCGCGGGCGTGGCGCTGGTGGTGGCGGCCAGGCGCCGGGGACAGTGGCGGCCGCTCGCTCCGCGCCAAGCTCCAGCGGAGGCTGTGTCGGAGCCCGATGCTAGGTGACCTCCCGCCAGCAAGGGCGAGAAGGAGGGCAGGGATGGGACGGGCGAGGGTGGACAGGCAGGGGGCGACGAGCAGCTCGTCCTTGCAACTCTCGCAGCGCACCCGCGCGAAGCCGTGCGCCAGCACTCCGCATTCCAGGTACCGGGCGAAGTCCCGCTCCACATACCGGGGCAGGCCGCGCCCTACCTCGCTGGCTTCCGCCAGCAATGTGGCCAGGTTCTCCCGCACCGCCTCGTACAGCACCGTCCCCTCCGGCTGCCTTCGCCGGTACGCCCACCCGTGCGTTCCCACCTGCCCCTCCCCAGCCACACCTCGCCAGGGCACACGCTACCGTCCGCCTCCCACGGGCCCCCGTGGAGCCCCTGCCTGCTTGTGGGATCGGGGCCTATGAGAGCAAGCTACAGCAGACCCGCGCTGGAGGCGGCGGGTTCGATTCCCGCCGCCTCCCTCCCGAGAATTTCCGCCAGCCTCGAAAAGGAACGGCTGTTTCCGCTCTCGGGAGTTCAGTCCTCCTCAGAGCCCAGGCCCCACTGCTTGAGCTTCTTGAAGAGGGAGGAGCGGGCCAGGCCCAGGGCCTTGGCGGTGTGGTCCTTGCGGTAGTGGTAGCGGCGCAGGGTGCTCTCGATGAGCTGACGCTCCAGCCGCTGCATCAT